>JAGTUY010000489.1 GCA_018224455.1 Desulfosarcina sp. | reverse complement strand
GGATGATGGCGTCGGTATCCACGTTGGCCCGGTCCAGGGTGGCCACGATGCCGGTGTGTTCGGTAAAGGGGGTCATGGTATTTCCTTTGTTTGAAAGATGATTCAAACTACGATTCGAGCCATTTTCGAATGTCGACAAACCTTCCGGCGACCGCTGCGGCTGCCGCCATTTCCGGGCTGACCAGATGGGTTCGCCCGCCTTTTCCCTGGCGTCCTTCAAAATTGCGATTGGAAGTGGAGGCGCAACGCTGCTGAGGGCGCAACTGGTCCGGGTTCATTCCCAGGCACATGCTGCATCCGGCAAAACGCCATTGGCCTCCGGCGGCCTTGAAGATACGGTCCAGCCCTTCGGCCTCGGCCTGCAAACGAACCTGATGGGACCCGGGAACCACCAGCAGTTCCACATGGTCGGCCTTCTTACGCCCATCCAGAATGGCAGCGGCCTGCCGCAGGTCTTCGATCCGGGAATTGGTGCAGCTGCCGATAAAGACCACATCAACCGGTACTTCGGTAAGCTTTACCCCGGGTGTGAGTCCCATGTAATCCAGGGCATTTTTTACGTCAGAGGACGTGTATCCCCTGGCGTTGTCTGGAGCGGGCACCGGCTGGTCGACATCCAGCACCATACCGGGGCTGGTCCCCCAGGTCACCTGCGGGGCAATGCGGCCTGTGTCGATGGTCAAGGTTTGATCGAATGCTGCATCCGCGTCACTGGGCAGGCTTCGCCAGTAGGCCAGGGCCCTGCCCAGGGCGTCACCGGAGGGTGCATAGGCGCGCTCCCGGGCGGTGATATAGTCGAAGGTGGTGTCATCCGGGGCGATCATGCCGGCCCGTGCACCGGCTTCGATGCTCATGTTGCAGACCGTCATGCGCCCTTCCATGGACAGGGCGCGGATGGCCTCGCCGCCATACTCCAGGACATGGCCGGAACCGCCGGCGGTGCCCATGGTGCCGATCATCTTGAGCACCATGTCCTTGGCCGAGATATGCGGGCCGGGGCGACCGGTGAATTCCACCCGGTAGGTGCGGGGTTTTTTCTGGACAAGCGTCTGGGTGACCAGGACGTGCTCCACCTCGGAGGTGCCGATACCGAACGCCAGTGCACCGAAGGCGCCGTGGGTGGAGGTGTGGGAGTCGCCGCACACGATGGTCAGACCCGGCAGGGTGATCCCCAACTCCGGACCAATGACATGCACGATGCCCTGGCGGTCGTCACCCAGACCGAACAGGCTGACCCCGAAGGCATCACAGTTTTGCTGCAGCGCCTCCACCTGGGCTCTGGAGACAGCGTCTTTGATGGCCATTCGGTCCTCGGTGGTGGGCACATTGTGGTCCATGGTGGAAAAGGTAAGCCCTGGTCGTCGAATTTTTCTTCCGGCCAGCCGCAACCCGTCGAATGCCTGCGGGCTGGTCACCTCGTGCACCAGGTGGCGATCGATGTAAAGCAGACAGGCGCCATCCGGCAGTTCTCGCACCACGTGGGGCGCCCAGATTTTTTCGAACAAGGTTTTACCCATGGTGTCATCTTTCTTATAAGGTATGGTTTTTGGGGGCTGGTTTCTTCCGGCAATGTTCACGACCCATTTAAAATGACGTCATGGCTGCTGAAAGTCAAGGCAATGGCGCGCCCAATTGCTTGCCTTTTGTCAAAGACAGATTATTTTTCCCAAATGCAGTTATATTCACACAGAAGGGAAACGCAGCTATGAAAGGCACGGAACTGGTCCTCAAGGCGCTGATCGACAATGGCGTGAAATTTATTTTCGGATACACCGGCGGGGCCATCATGCCCATTTTCGACGAAATGGAAAAACAGGACGCATTATCCTTCATCATGTCGCGGCATGAACAGGGGGCGGTCTTTATGGCCCAGGGGATATCGCGCGCCTCCCTATCCACATCCAACCCCCGGACTGGTGTCTGCATGGCCACGTCCGGTCCCGGTGCCATGAACCTGGTCACCGGCATTGCCGACGCCAACATGGATTCTGTGCCGGTGCTGGCCATCACCGGTCAAGTCCCCACCGCTGTCATCGCAACGGATGCGTTTCAGGAGAGCGATGTGGTGGGGGTGATGATGCCGCTGACCAAACAGACCTACATGCCGCTTAGCGTCGATGAAATCGAAACCACGATTCATGAGGCCATGTATGTGGCTTCAAGCGGCCGTGGCGGACCGGTGGTCGTCGACATCCCCAAGGATGTCCAGCTGCAGGAGACGGAGAGCGTGTGTGAATTCGATGCCCGTTCCTGTGAGCCGCAGTTGCCCGGCTTTTTCTATCAACCGTCGGTAGATATGGACAGGTTGAAGCAGGCCGTCGGGTTGATCAACAAGAGCGAGCGGCCTATCATCCTTTGTGGCCATGGGGTTATTTCCAGCAATACCGGCCCGCGACTGCAGGCCTTTGCGGAGCGGGCAAATATTCCGGTGGCCTTTACCCTGCACGGACTGTCAGCGCTGCCGGTGGACCATCGGATGAGCCTGGGCATGGTGGGCATGCACGGGACCGTGGAAGCCAACCGGGCCCTGATGAATGCCGATCTGATCATTTCACTGGGCATGCGATTCGATGACCGGGTGACCGGCAACCTGAAAGATTTCGCCCGTGAAGCAGCGGTGATCCATGTGGAGATCGATCCTTCCGAGATCGACAAGAACGTGAAGACCTCGGTAGCCCTCAATACAGACGTGGCCCAGGCGCTCAATCTTCTGCACCGGGACCCCGCCCTGGTCTCTAAACCGAGGACCCGGTGGTTCGCTCAAATCGATGGGTTTCGCCTGGAAATTGCCGACCAGATTCAAAAAGAGATCGATGCGGGCGTCGGCCGGGAGGGGCAATTGCTGGTAAAGACCATTACCAGCCGGTTGTCCCGCCTGACCCAGGGGAAGGACATCATCGTGGGTGACGTGGGGCAGCATCAAATGATTCTGGCCCGCTTTTACAACTTTCAGACCGTCAACAGCTGGTTTACCTCCGGCGGTGCCGGAACCATGGGATGCGCTCTGCCCATGTCCATCGGCGTAAAGCTGGCCAGGCCGGATGAACGGGTGTGGTCGGTCAGCGGCGATGGCGGTTTCCAGATGAACATCCAGGAACTGGGAACGATCATGGAGCATGGTATCGACGTTAAAATTCTGCTCATGAACAACGGGTACCTGGGAATGGTCCGCCAATGGCAGACCCTGTTTTACGACGGCCGTTATGCCGGCACACCCATGAAAAACCCCGATTACGGCGCCATTGCCGGTGCCTACGGCATCCCCTACCTTAAGGTCTCCGACCTGGACCAGGTGGACGATGCCATTCAAACGGCGGCCGACCACAAAGGGCCTTTTATGCTGGAGTTTATATGTGACCCCAGCGAGATCATTCTGCCCATGGTACCGGCCGGCGGCGGTTATAAAGAGATGATCGTCTCCATTGATTGAACCACAAGTTCAGCGCATCCTTATACTGGGAGTATCTGATGACAACCACTGCACTCATGAACCGGCGGGCCATCCTGGCTTTTATGCTGGACCGGCCGGGCGTGCTCAACAAAATCGCCATGCTGATCCGCCGCAAAATGTACAACGTCGAAACCCTGACTGTCTGCAAGACCAACCAGCCCGGCACGAGTCGTATGACCATTACGCTTCGAGAAGACAGTGACGAAAAAATGCGCCAGGTCATCAAGCAGATCGAAAAAAGCACCGAGGTGATTTCCGCCAGGGAATTAGACATGAATGAAAGCTTCTGGCGGGAGGTGGCCATCGTCAAATTTGAAGCCGATGAGGATCGGATGGAAGTGTTGAAAAGAACGTACCAATTTGAAATACTCGATCGCCGGGATCATGAATTGTATATCGTTCAGGTTGCCGGCACATCCCGATTGATCGATGATTTCCTGCAGGATGCCGGCATGGACAGAATCGTCGAAGTGGCGAGGTCGGGGTTCACCGCGATGGAGAAGTGAAGAAAGGAGCAGCCATGGCTGAAAAATTGAACAAATTCAGTTCGCGGATCACCGAACCGAAATCCCAGGGTGCATCCCAGGCGATGCTGTATGGCATCGGGATGAACGATGCCGATATGAAAAAAGCCCAGGTGGGTATCAGCAGCGTCTGGTATGAAGGCAACACCTGCAACATGCATCTGAACGACCTGGCCGCTAGGGTCAAGGCCGGGGTGGAGGCGGCGGGCCTCGTCGGTCTGCGCTTCAACACCATCGGGGTGAGCGACGGTATCTCCATGGGCACCGAGGGGATGAGCTATTCCCTGCCGTCCAGGGACCTGATTGCCGACTCCATTGAAACGGTGATGCGGGCCCAATGGTATGACGCCAATATTTCCCTGCCGGGGTGCGACAAGAACATGCCCGGCTGCCTGATTGCCATGGCCCGGGTGAATCGCCCCGCCCTCATGGTTTACGGGGGCACCATACGGGCCGGTCGACTGGATGGCGTCAAGCTGGACATCGTATCGGCCTTTCAAAGCTACGGTGAATATATGGCCGGCACCATCGACGAGCAGCGCCGGTTGGCCATCGTCAAAAAGAGCTGCCCGGGCGCCGGTGCCTGCGGCGGCATGTACACGGCCAACACCATGGCCTCTGCCATCGAAGCCATGGGCATGTCGCTGCCGTTCAGCGCCAGTCGGCCAGCCGAGTCCGACCAGAAAAAAGATGAGTGCCGCCGGGCGGGTGAAGCGATCCTGCACCTGCTCGAGGCGGACATCAAGCCGCGGGATATCATGACCCGGAAAGCCTTTGAAAACGCCCTGGTCGTCTTGACGGTCCTGGGCGGGTCGACCAATGCGGTGCTGCACCTGATTGCCATGGCGCGGGCTGTGGACGTGCCCCTGTCCATCGATGATTTTCAGCGGGTCAGCGATCGGGTGCCGCTGCTGGCGGACATGAAACCCAGCGGCACCTACGTTCAGGAGGACCTGGACCGCATCGGCGGCATCCCGGCGCTGATGAAATACCTGTTGGGTGAGGGACTGCTCGAGGGGCGCTGCGTCACCGTTACCGGCCGGACCGTGGCCGAGAACTTAGCGGAGGTGGCCGGATTCGAGCCGGGCCAGCCGATCGTTCGCCCCCTGGACGATCCCATCCACGCCACCGGTCACATCCAGATCCTGCGGGGCAACCTGGCACCGGACGGTGCGGTGGCCAAAATCACCGGAAAGGAAGGCGTCGCCTTCAGTGGGCGGGCCAATGTCTTCGATTCCGAAGAGGCGATGCTGAAGGCGCTAGAGGAGGGGCGGATCGTTAAAGGCGATGTGGTGGTGATCCGTTATGAAGGCCCCAAGGGCGGCCCCGGCATGCCGGAGATGTTGACGCCCACCTCGGCGATCATGGGGGCCGGTCTCGGAAAAGAGGTGGCGCTGATCACCGACGGTCGTTTTTCAGGCGGCTCCCACGGGTTCATTGTGGGGCATATCACCCCCGAAGCCCAGGAAGGCGGTCCCCTTGCATTGGTTCAAACCGGCGACACCATTACCATCGGCACCGCGACCCACACCATCGACGTTGATATCGACCCGGCGGAGATGGCGCGCCGGCGCAAGAACTGGACAGCGCCGCCCTATAAAGCCTCCCGCGGGATCCTATACAAGTATATCAAGACGGTGAGGAGTGCTTCGGAGGGGTGTGTCACCGACGCGTAATGTGCCCGTCCAGAATCGTCTGTCACAGGGTCCCGGTCACGATCCATGCGGTGGTGGCCAGCGCGATGGCAATGCGGTAGTAGCCGAAAACGGCCAGCCCGTGGCGGTTCAGATAGGCCACCATCCACTTAACCGACACCACGGCCGAGATAAAGGCAAACAGCAGGCCGATGGCGATGGGCAACGCCTCGAAGGTCTGCATCATCATCGGGCCCTGCTTGAGGGCGTCATAAGCCGTGGCCGCCCCCAGGGTCACCACGCCCAGCAAAAAACTATATTCCACGGCAGCCGACAACGACAGCCCCATAATCAGTCCGCCCACGATGGTCACCAGGCTGCGACTGACCCCCGGCCACATGGCGATACACTGGGCAAAACCGACCACCAGCGCCATGCGCCAGGTCAATTCCTCAAGCGACAGGCCTTCATGAACCGGTCCGCAGTTGTCGCGTTTGCGCCGATTGACTACCAGAATGGCTACGCCGCCCACGAACCAGGCGGCCACCACCGGCCAGAGCCCGAAGAGGTAGGCCTTGATGATCCGGTTGAACAGCAACCCGATGATGGCTGCAGGCATAAAGCCGGCCGCCACGTTGGCCAGCAACCGGCTTCCGTCCGGATCCCTTCCCACCAGTCCGCGCAGCATCTGTTTGACGCGCCTGAAATACAGCCCCAGCACGGCGATGATGGCGCCAGCCTGAATGCAGATGATGTATGCATCGGCCGCATCTCTGGTGCGTTGCCTCTCCTCTCGTGATGCGGATGGGGAGTCGCCAATGCCCATTATCCGCTCCGCCAGAAGCAGGTGGCCGGTCGAGCTGACCGGCAGATATTCGGTCAGGCCTTCGACCAGGCCCAGGATCATCGCCTGGCCGACCGTCATTGCCGGCTCGTCAGATCCGGCAACGCTTCTGGATAGGTTTCGATCACCCGTGGCTGCCCCGCTAATACTGGCGAACAGCAAAAGGACCATTCCCGTCAGCGTGATCCGCATCGACTTTCCCAGGCGCATTTCCTTCCTTTTCCACAGTGCCGACGTGCAGTCGGGCGCTGCCGGTTTGATCTCTGATTCTTGTGCAGTATCATCCCTTGATGACACCCATCGGCCTCAGCCGGGCCACTTTTTTGGACAGCCCCGCCCCGTGGACGGCATCGACCACCACGTCGATATCCTTGTAGGCGTCGGGCATCTCTTCGGCCAGGGTGCTGCGGCCGGTCCATTTAACCAGGATGCCCTTGTCGGCCAGTTCACGATGAATGGCGCGGCCTTTGCTTTGCTTTTTGGCAGCCGTGCGGCTGAGCACCCGTCCGGCGCCGTGGCAGGTGGATCCGAAACTCTCATCCATGGCGGTCTGGGTGCCGACCATGACGTAGGAGGCGGTGCCCATGTCGCCGGGGATCAAGATCGGCTGACCGGTCTGCCGGTAGGCCTCGCAAATGGCCGGGTGGCCCGGGGGAAAGGCCCGGGTGGCCCCTTTGCGGTGCACGCAGACCGTCCGCAGCTTGCCATCCACCGTGTGTTCCTCCCGTTTGGCGATGTTGTGGCAGATGTCGTACACCTGGTGCATGGCCAGGTCCCGCGGGCCGATGCCGAGCACCTGCTGGAAGGTCTCCCGGGCCCGGTGCAACAGGATCTGGCGGTTGGCCCAGGCGTAGTTGGCCGCGCAGGCCATGGCGGCAAAGTAGCGCCGGCCGGCCTCTGATCGGATCATGGCACAGGCCAGCTGGCGGTCGGGCAGCTGGATGCCCAGCGTTTTAACGTGCCTGGCCATGAAGGCCAGCGAATCGTCGCAGACCTGGTAGCCCAGCCCACGGGAGCCCGAGTGCAGCATCACCGTCACTTGATTGTGGAAAAGACCGAACGTCCGGGCCGCTGTTTCATCGAAGATTTCATCGACCACGCCCACTTCCAGAAAATGGTTGCCCGAACCCAGGGTGCCCAGCTGTTTGGCACCCCGCTCGATGGCCCGTTTGCTGATCACCGATGGATCGGCTTCGGTCATGCAGCCCCCATCTTCGGTGTGTTCAACATCCGCCGGTTCACCCAAGCCGTGGCGCACCGCCCAGCGCCCCCCCTCACGCAGCACCTTCATCTCCTCTTTGGCGGAAAGCTTGACCGACCCGGTGGAGCCCACGCCCGACGGGATATTCTGATACAGAGCTTGCACCAGACGATCCAGAACGGGTCGAACCGCTTTCTCCTCCAGACCGGTGCCGGCCAGGCGCACGCCGCAGTTGATGTCGTAGCCCACGCCGCCCGGTGAGATGACTCCCGTATCCCAGTCGAAGGCGGCCACGCCGCCGATGGGAAATCCATAGCCCCAGTGCATGTCGGGCATGGCCATGGCGGCTTTGAGGATGCCGGGCAGTGTGGCCACGTTGGCCACCTGCTTGAGGGCTTCCTCTTGGTGCAAACCGTCGGCCATGCGGCTGCTCATGAAGATGCGGCCCGGCACATTCATGGAGCCGGATTTGGGGATTTCATAACAATAGGGGCTGATTTTTTTTAATTCCATAGCAACCTCCTAAACATCGAACACCACCGTTGTCTGCCACCCCTCCACCGTCCGGCTCACATCGATCTGGTGGTAGGTCACCGCCTTGATTTCGTGAAGAATCTCATGGCGTTCTGGCTGATAGCGGTCGGTGGATACCCGCGCTGAGACGGCGGTGTCTGAGATATCAACGATATCGATCAGCTTAACCAATTTTTCATTTCCCGTCCACAGGTAGAGCAGTTCCCGCAGGTAGTTGACCATGAGATCCGCCGGATCGTCGCCGGTGACAGCCACCTCGATGACCTCTCGTGCTTCCAGCCGGTCCGGCTTGGTGATCAGGTCAAACAGGGCCAGACCGGCGTTGTTAAACAGATCGGCCGGATCACTGCCGTTGACGCGGATTCTCAGATCCGCGGTGTGGTCCATCAGGGTGTAGGTTATGGTCATCTTGTTACCAGTGAACCGCAGAATGTCCAATATCCAATGTCGAATGTCGAAGGGCGGTATCGCTGTGCGATGTCGTTTTTAATAAACGGTAGAATACCATCCTTCGAATTCTGCGGTTCTTTGTTCGACATTGGACATTCGCTTTATCTGACAAGGCATGTTCCCCATTAGCCGACAATTAACCCCATCTTCGCCGTGCTATAACCGCCCAGGGCTTCCACCCGCGTTTTGAAGGCAGTGGTGTTGATGGTCTCCAGCAGCACCTGGATGTTGGTGGATTCGAAATGCACCTGCGGGATGATCAGGTCGTATTGTTCGGTAACCACGGGAATGAAATCCAGGTTCAGGGCCTTTGCCGCGGCATAGATGCCCAGTCCCGCATCAGCCGTGCCGCTCAGCACCGCCACGGCCACGTTCATGTGGGTAAACTCTTCGCTGGCGTATCCGTTGATCTGCTCGGGGGATAGGCCGATTTGCCCCAGGCGATAGTCCAGCAGGATCCGGGTCCCCGATCCACCCTGCCGATTCATGAAAACGATGTCGGCGCGTCCCAGGTCTTGGATGCCCTTGATGCCCTTGGGGTTGCCTTTGGGGATGATCAGGCCCTGGTCGCGCATCACCAGGTTCACCAGGCGAACCGGTGTGCCGGGAAGGAAGCGCTTTATATAGGAGAGATTGTATCCGCCGGTTTCCGTATCCAGCAGGTGGGCGCCGGCCAAATGGCACACACCGCGTTTGACGGCCATGAGCCCGCCCATGCTGCCTACGTGACTGGAAGAGAGGGTCAAGGCCCCGTCGCCTGAACGCAGCTGGTCGGCCAGCACGTCCAGGGTGTTGTCGTGACTGCCCACGATGACGATGGTGTTGCGGATGGCGGGCAGGGGTTTGAGCAGTTCGGCATGGACCGGGTCGCTGTCTCTGATGCCTTCGGATTGGCTGGGGATGCGGATAATGCCGTCGGCTTCGGTCAGGCTGGTGATCATGCCGGCCCCCCGGGGCAGCGGCGTGGCCACGATATGATCGCCCACCTGGCCCAGCTTGACCCGCAGGAACTCCTCCACGCCCAGTCGGGAGGCGATCTTGCGTGTGGGAACCACGGCAACCGTCTGTCGTGGATAGTCGGCAACGCCCAGCATATGCCTGATCAGGGGCTGAACGAACTGCTCGACGGCGATGATGGCCGAAACCGGGTAACCGGGGATGCCGAAGAAGGGCTTGCCCTGGACGTCGCCGAGAATTACCGGCTTGCCGGGCATGATGGTCACCCCGTGGACCAGCAGCTGTCCCAGATTCTGGAGGACGGGCAGGGCGTAGTCCTCGGAACCGGCCGATGACCCGCCGATGGTCATCACCATGTCCACATCGCCGGCCGCGGCGTCGGCCACGGTTTGCCGAATCCTTTCCAGGTCGTCCATGACCCGGTTGTGCCGCAATGCCTCACCGCCGCAGGCGTCGATCATTTTTTCCAGCACGTAGGCATTGGTCTCCAGCACCTGTCCCGGCTTCAGGTCCTCGGGGGCGGTGGTCCGCCAGTCCACCAGTTCCGACCCGGTGGGGATGATCAGCACCCTCGGTTTTTTTCTCACCGGCACCCGATAGATGCCGCCCGAGATCAGGGCACCCACGCAGTATGGGGTTACCGTATGGCCCCGGGGGTAGAGCAGTTCGGTGGCCACGATATCTTCACCCATTTTGCGCACGTGCTGCCAGGGAAATGCCGGCGCTTCGATGCGGATGCGGTCGTCGCCAACGGTTTGTATATTTTCGATCATGATCACTGCATCGGTGCCTTCTGGCATGACGTTGCCGGTGTTGAGAAAATGGGCCTGGGTGCCCACAGTCAGTTCTTTGGGCCGGGATTCGCTGGCACCGAATGTTTCTTCCGCTTTTAGGGCAACGCCGTCCATGGCGGCGGCATGAAAGTTGGGTGACGAGACGGCGGCGACGACCGGTTCAGCCAGGATCCGGCCCACGGCATCGGGCGGCGACACGTTTTCGGCAGGCATGGTGCCGGTGCCGGGAAAATGG
>JAGTUY010000488.1 GCA_018224455.1 Desulfosarcina sp. | reverse complement strand
TCTCATCTGTCCTGCAGCGCGGTCCTGCCTTTTGATTGATCCAACCCATCAGATTTACAATTAATTATTAATAGCTGGAGAAGGCCAAACCGGTCCTTGACAAGCTACCATCTGGTCTTATTTTTTGTCAACTTTGCGGACCCGGTCGGCGTCAACGGCTTACCATTCAAGCCTTTCGGGTGGACCGGATACCCACCGGCCGCGAGGATAGGGAAATCCAGTGAAACCAGGAGACACGGGAGCTGATGGCACAAAAGAAAAAAATTGTGATTGAGGACGATAACCATAAAACAACGCACGAACCCCCATCAATACCTTCGAACCCAGACGACGCGGACGATGAACCGCTGGTTAACGCTGATTCGCCAACGGACGTTGAAGAAAAATTGGCGGCAGCGGAGGCTAAAGCCAGTGAAAACCACGACCGCATGCTCCGGATGGCCGCTGAACTTGACAACTATAAAAAGCGGGCTGCACGGGAACTGGACGATATTAAAAAATACGCCACCGAAAACCTGATTCGGCAGCTGCTTACGGTTGTGGACAATTTAGAGCGGGCTATTGCCTCGGCCGCTTCAGAGAATGAAAGTGGTCAGAGTCTGGTTGACGGTGTCGCCCTGACACTGGCAGAGATCAAGAAAATTCTGGAAAAACACTACGTCAGCCCCATTCAAGCATTGGGAGAGCCCTTTGATCCGACCTTTCACCAGGCCATGTGCCAGGAAGAGCGTCCCGATCAGCCGCCCAACACGGTGGTGCAGGAATTTCAAAAGGGATATCTGATTCATGAGCGGCTGCTTCGCCCTGCCATGGTGGTGGTCTCAAAGGCCGTTCAGAACGGTGAGCCACCCGAAAAAAATGTTAATACACACGCTTAATTCAATACTATATTAAGGATCGTCGAAGGTAAGGAGGAACATCAGATGGGCAAGATTATCGGAATTGATCTCGGAACCACCAACTCCTGTGTGGCTATTATGGAAGGCGGCGACGCCAAAGTGATCACCAACCCGGAAGGCGGCCGCACCACGCCCTCCATTGTGGCCGTCAGCGAAAGCGGAGAGCGGACGGTGGGACAGATCGCCAAGCGGCAGGCCATCACTAACCCGGAGAACACGGTTTTTGCGGTCAAGCGGCTTATTGGCAGAAAGTATTCCTCTACCGAGGTTCAGAGTGACATCAAAATTCTCCCTTACCTTATCAAACAGGCGGAAAATGGTGATGTGCGCATCGATCTGAGGGGAAAACTTCACAGCCCGGCAGAAATTTCATCGTTCATTCTGGCACACATCAAGAAGTACGCCGAAGACTACCTGGGTGAACCGGTGACGGATGCGGTGATCACCGTGCCGGCCTACTTTAACGACAGCCAGCGCCAATCCACCAAAGACGCCGGCAAGATTGCCGGCCTCAATGTGCTGCGCATTATCAACGAGCCCACGGCCGCCTCACTGGCCTATGGCCTGGACAAGCGCAGCGAAGAGAAGATTGCCGTATTCGACCTCGGCGGCGGGACCTTCGATATTTCCATCCTGGAGATCGGTGAAGGGGTTTTTGAAGTCAAGGCCACCAACGGGGATACGCACCTGGGCGGCGAAGACTTCGATCTGCGGCTGATCGATTTTCTGGCAGACGAGTTCAAGAAAGATCAGGGCATCGACCTGAGGAGAGACAAGATGGCCCTTCAGCGGCTCAAAGAGGCGGCTGAAAAGGCCAAGATGGAACTCTCTTCGTCCATGGAGACCGATGTGAACCTGCCATTCATTACCGCCGACGCCAGTGGGCCCAAGCACCTGAATGTGAAGATCACCCGGGCCAAGCTGGAAGGCCTGGTGGCCGATCTGCTGGACAAACTGGAACCGCCCTGCCGCACCGCGCTGAAAGACGCCGGCATGTCCACAGGGGAGATCGACGAAGTCATCCTGGTGGGTGGCATGACGCGTATGCCGGCAGTGTATGAGCGGGTGAAGCGAATTTTCGGAAAAGAACCCCATAAGGGCGTAAACCCCGACGAAGTGGTCGCGCTGGGTGCGGCCATTCAAGGCGGTGTGCTCAAGGGTGATGTGAAAGATGTGCTTTTGCTGGATGTCACACCGCTTTCCCTGGGCATCGAAACCTTGGGTGGCATCATGACGCGACTCATCGAGAAGAACACCACCATCCCGACCCGCAAGAGCCAGGTTTTTTCCACGGCGGCGGACAGCCAGCCGGCGGTCTCCATCCATGTGCTCCAGGGCGAACGCGAGATGGCCGCCAGCAACAAGACCCTGGGGCGGTTTGAACTGGTTGGCATCCCGCCTGCCCCCCGCGGCGTTCCACAGATCGAGGTGACGTTTGACATCGATGCCAACGGCATCGTCAATGTTTCCGCCAAGGATATGGCCACAGGCAAAGAGCAGTCCATTCAGATTACGGCATCCAGCGGCCTTTCCAAAGAGGATATCGACAAGCTGATTAAAGACGCCGAACTGCATGCGGATGAGGACAAGAAGAAAAAGGAGTTGGTTGAAGCCAGAAACCACGCCGATACGCTAATCTATTCGACTGAAAAATCCTTGAAGGATCTCGGAGAGAAGGTGGACGTCGAGACCCGCAGCAAAATCGAGAACGCCTCGACGACGCTGAAAAAGGCCATGGAAGGCGACGATGTCAAGGAGATTCAACGCCTGAGTGAAGAGCTGACCCAGGCATCCCACAAGGTGGCCGAAGCCATGTACAAGCAGGCCTCCGAAGCGGGTGCTGGCGGTGCGGACGGTCCGGGGCCCGATGCCGGTGCGGATACCGGGGGTGGCGGTGCAGATGACGATGTGGTGGATGCCGATTTCGAAGAGGTGAAAGACAAAAAGTAGATCAGCGCCTTAAGCAGAGTCGATCGTTTGCTTCAAAGATTGAAAAAACCCGCACCGATAACCGGCTGCGGGTTTTTTTTCCGGTCCACCAGCCAGATGAAGCCATCCTCGTCCTGCCGGGCCGCTTCACCGGTGAGCAGCCAGCCGTTTACGATGGCAGCGGCCGTGGCCTCGGGATTTTTATTATGGTGATTGGGTAAGTTCAAGCTTCTCTTCGCAGGATGATGGCATGATCAGCCATCACCCCTGCGATTGCCATCAACGCCTGGAATATAGTGAGGCGGCGTGAAAAAAGGTTTGCCGTCGGCCGATAGATTATTTAGAGTGATACCTGACTTGCCGTGGGTTAAAAAAGGGGGGGGGATGATCGTCTTCGACGGCACCTACATGCTGGAACGAAAGGAGGACCCAGGGGCAAGCACGGCCCATGCCTGCACCTGGCGGGTAAAGATCGTCGATTTTTCATCCGGCGACCCCATGCACCCTCACATCCGTCCCTATGCCGTGTTGGCCTTTCGCATGGAGGGCGGCATTTTCAAGACCAGCTGTGCCGAAAGTATCGGAAAGCGGATCTGCAGGGATTTCGACCTCAATGTGGAGGACGTCTTGTGGGTCGAGGCATTCACCGACCTCCCCGGTTCGTTCTACGTGGCTGTTTTTACCCCGCGGTACCAGAATACGGACATTCACCACACCGTTACCTGGCGGCCGATTTTAAAAAACGAACAGGCTGCCGTGGAACCCTGGTGCTGACTTGCCTGGCGGGTGGTCTGTCGGATATCCAAAATATGGGTTGAATGTTCAACCGGTTTTAACTAAAATGCGCCTTCAGCAACAGGCCGCTTGTCATTTGTTCTTTCATGTCCATCACGACGATTGGCCATTTTCGCTGATAAGAGAGGGTCGATTTCCCAGGGGCTTCGTGTTCGTCGGCGGGGCCATTCACAGTGGCCCAAACGGTGGACGAATCATCAACCACAAAACAAGGATGGCTAAATGAAGGTGCTGGTCAGTGACAATCTGGGTGAAGATGGAATCCGCATGTTTCAGGAGGCTCCGGGTATTCATGTGGATGTGAAGACCGGCCTGGAGCCCGAGGCGCTTAAGGCGATCATCGCCGATTACGACGCCCTGGCGATTCGAAGTTCCACCAAAGTGACCGAGGATCTGTTGCAGGCGGCCACCCGGCTAAAGGTGGTGGGCCGGGCAGGCATTGGTCTGGATAATGTGGATATTCCGGCAGCCACCCGGCGCGGGGTGGTGGTGATGAATACCCCCACGGGCAACGTGGTAACGACGGCGGAACACGCGATCGCCATGATG
This sequence comes from Desulfosarcina sp., assembly GCA_018224455.1. GTDB lineage: Bacteria > Desulfobacterota > Desulfobacteria > Desulfobacterales > Desulfosarcinaceae > Desulfosarcina. Next base: position 2,579 of record JAGTUY010000488.1, on the reverse strand, counting down.
CTGGCCCTGACCCGCAACATCCCCACGGGAACGGCCTCCCTGAGGGACGGCCGGTGGGAGAAGAAAAAACTTCAGGGCCGGGAGATCTTCAACAAGGTGCTGGGCGTTATCGGATATGGCAAGATCGGCGCCATCGTGGCCGACCGGGCCCGTGGGCTGAAGATGAACGTGATTATCCACGACCCTTATGTCACCCCGGACCAGATTCAAAAGGCGGGCTTCGAGAGTGTGGACCTGGACACCTTGTACCAGCGGGCCGACTATATATCCGTGCATGTGCCGAAGCTAAAAAATACCACCGGATTGATCGACAAGAGCGCATTCGACAAAATGAAACCCGGTGTGATGGTAATCAACTGCGCACGGGGCGGGATCGTCGTTGAAAGCGACCTTTATGATGCCATTGTTTCCGGCAAAGTCGCCGGTGCGGCGCTGGATGTCTTCGAGACCGAGCCGCCCGGGGCGTCTCCCCTGATTAGCCATGAGCGGGTGATCTGTACGCCCCACCTGGGGGCCTCCACCCGGGAAGCCCAGACCAATGTGGCCGTGGCCATTGCCCGGCAGATCATCGATTTTCTGACCGCCGGCACGGTGGCCAATGCGGTGAACATGCCCTCGGTGACCGGTGATGTGCTGGAAAAGATCGGTCCCTACCTCACCCTGGCCGACCGGATGGGATCCCTTCAGGCTCAGCTGGTCCACGGCCCCATCAAGGAGGTGGTCGTTGAGTTTCACGGTGATTTCAAAGAGCTGGACCACTCTCCCGTGTCAACGGCGGTGCTCAAGGGTATCCTGGCACCGGTGGTCAAGGACGACGTGAATTTTGTCAATGCCCATGTCATGGCCCAGCAGCGCGGCATCAAGGTGACCGAAACCAGCAGCGCCGAGTCGGACTATTATGTCAACCAGATTACGGTCCGGGCGATTACCACGGAGATGGAAAGTGTGGTGTCCGGTACGATCTTCGGGAAAAAGGACCCGCGGATCGTCAAGATCAACAAGTTCCGGCTGGAGATGATTCCCCACGGCCACATGGCTTTGATTCAGAACATCGACAAGCCCGGCTCCATCGGTGAAATCGGTACCACCCTGGGCCGGCACAACATCAATATCGGCAGAATGCAGGTGGGCCAGGAGGAGGAGGGTGATCGCAATATCATTTTCCTGACGACCGATACCCCCATCCCAGAAGCGGTGGTGGAGGAGATGCGGCATCTCTCTCTCGTCAAGACCGTTACGCCGCTTGAATTTTAGCTTTTTCTATCGTTTAAAGGAGCGCTTTCCATGACAGATGAAAAGCAGGAAGATACCGGCAAATCACGTCCGGTTGACCCACCCACATCCACTGCGGCGGCGTCCCTGCCGACCCTCAATTTTGCCACGTTTATCTTTTCTCTCAATTCATCGGCGCTCGTTCAACTGGGCATGATTGAAGACCCGATGACCGGTGAGCAAACCAAGAACCTGCCGCTGGCCAAACAGACCATCGACATCCTTTCCATGCTCGAAGAAAAGACACGGGGAAACCTGGATGTCGATGAGGCGGGGATGCTCAAGAACATTCTATACGACCTGCGGATCCAATACGTGAAAGAAAAGGCTTAGCCAAACACGGCTATCACCTGACATGCAACCGATTCACGTAAAAGCGCCGGCGAAGATCAACCTATTTCTCCGCATCACCGGCAAACGACCCGACGGCTATCATGACCTTTACACCCTCATGTGCCCGTTGGCCCTTTACGACACCCTGAGCCTGAGCATTGGCGGGAAGGGGATTGTCGTTGTCTGCGACCATCCGGGCGTCCCTCAAGATGCATCCAACCTGGCGGCCCGTTCGGCGCATCTGTTTCTGGAGACCCTGTTCGCGGGCCATGCGCCGCCGGTATCCGGTCTGACCATCCATATAGAAAAAACAATACCCGTGGGGGCCGGGCTTGGGGGCGGCAGCAGCGATGCCGCTGCTGTTTTGATGGCCTTGAACGACTATTTCGGGCAGCCCCTTACCACACAAGCTCTCATGGCATTGGGCACGCGCCTGGGTGCGGATGTTCCCTTTTTTATCCTGGGCGGACCGGCGCTGGCCACAGGAATCGGTGACCGGCTCGAGCCCTTTCCGCACCTGACGCCATGGACGGCGCTGCTGGTCTATCCCAACGAGATGGTATCTACCGCCTGGGTCTACAAAAATCTGAATTTAAGATTGACAAAAGACGAAAAAAAACTTAGTAGTTTCCACTTTGATGGCCGACTTTTCAACGTCGATGAGCATCTGGTCAACGATTTGGAACCGGTGACGGAAAGGGCGTTTCCGGTCATCAGAGCAATAAAGCGCCTGCTGTTGGCACATGGAGCGGCCGGGGCCATGATGGCCGGCAGTGGATCAACGGTGTTCGGGTTGTTTGCGGACCCCGAACGAGCCATTTCAGTTTGTACAGCCTTGTGTGACAATCAGCAGAACAAAAACTGGACGATTTATGTCGCGGATCTTTTGATCTAAGTGCCGGTTGTTGCCGACGTTCGGGCTCAGGACACCGGCATTTTTCTGCTGGGGCGTCGTCAAGTGGTAAGACACAGGA
>JAGTUY010000487.1 GCA_018224455.1 Desulfosarcina sp. | reverse complement strand
TACCGAGCAATATTCTGCGCACCTGGCACCTTCAGCTGGCCATCTTCTGGATCGCCACGGCCTATGTGGCCGGGGGCCTGCTGCTGGCCTCCTCGCTCAGTCAAAAGGAACCGCGTGGGCATACAATAGGTGTCCATATGCTCTTCTGGGCCCTTGTGGTTCTGGTGGTCGGCAGCCTGCTGGGCGAACTGGCGGGTATCCATCAGCTGTTTGGGCGTTTCTGGATTATCCACCTGTGGGTGGAAGGCTTCTTCGAGCTTTTCGTAACCATTCTGGTTGCGGTCACCTTTTACCAGTTGGGGGTGGTCAGGCGCATCAATGTGGTGCGGGTCATCTACATGGATGCCATCCTCTTTCTGGCGGGCGGCATCATCGGTACTTTGTGGGTGCCGGCATATTCGGATTCCTGATCAATATGCCGGTGGTCAGCTACTACGAGGCGGGAACCATACTGACCCTGAACCACGGACACGCTGCCTTGCTGGGCGCCTTCGGTATGCTGGCCATGGCGCTGCTGGTCCTGGGTCTGCGCCACGTCCTGACGGACGAACAGTGGGCGATGCCGGAAAAGTTCCTCAAGGTTTCCTTCTGGGCCATCACCATCGGGCTGGCTTTGATGGTGATCACCAACCTGTTCCCAGAGGGCATCCTGCAGATCTGGGATGTGCTGGAAAATGGCTATTGGCACGCACGCAGTCTTGAATTCATCGGCTCGGACCGAATCCGGGCCCTGGAATGGGTCAGCATGCCGTCGCACGTGATCCTGATCGTCGTCGGTGTCGTGCCGATGGTGATCGCGTCGGGATTAACCTACTTAAAAATACGAAAAAGCTGAATGTTTGCGTTACTGCTGACCCGCTGCCTGCGGCGGGTTGGCAGTAACCCGATCGAATTTCAGTCGTCTTCCGGAAACAGTACCGACCATGCGGCCGGATGTCCCACCAGTAGGCCCAGGCCATCATTGGCGGGTTGCTCGCATGGCTCAGCCCCGAGGATTTGTGCGATGTGGGCCGAGCCAGGAGAGAAGTAGACCTTGGCTTCACAATGCAGGCGCCCTGATTCATGGCGAAGGAAAACCGCCGTGTCATCGGGGCAGTCGGCGTCTGCATATGCCGATCGAAAGGCGGCTTCAACACGATCTATACCCGTAAAGGCCAACATCGCGTCACCGAGATTCTTACAAAACCATAGGTTCGTTTTGCTCCTGTCATCCAGCATCAGTTACTCACCTCAGTACATTACATAACTGGATTGCTTGTTTTCCCATCCGGGTTCATTTTTTTCCGATGCACGCATCCTCTGAGCAGGCTTCCTTTCCACCAACAGATATACTTGTCCCCGACGTTTTTTTGCCGCTTTTATCCGGCTGCTTCGCTTCTGCAGGCGTCTCGGTTGTGGGTTGCACCGCTTTGCCGATGCACGCCTCATTCTCGCAGACCTCTTTATTGGATATGGATATGGATGATCGGAAATTGCGATCCTTTGGATTTGCGTTTTGGGGTGGCGTGTTCATGGCTGGCCTCCTTCAGCTGAAATACTTCATAAATTGAACCCGTTCAAAGACGGCGGGATTGCTCGCCGCCTCCTGGCTCATCTTGCCCCGAAAGTCCGAGAGGCTGGGGTAATCATGGTCGGTCATCCATTTTTTCAAGGTGTCCTGCATGGTGCGAATGTGTTCCGGGCCGTTTTTATACAGGCTGGATGCCACCTGGACCGCCTTGGCGCCTGCCAGAATTTGTTTGACGACTGCATTGCCGTCATGAACACCGGTCGACGCCGCCAGGTCGCAGCCCACTTTGTTGGCCATGATAGCGATCCAGCGCAGCGAGATAGCCAGTTCCGCCGGCGTGCTGTATACGAAAGAGGGCTTTATTTTCAGCTTGTCGATATCGATATCAGGGCTGAAGAAGCGGTTAAAAAGAACCAGTCCCGCAACGCCTGAATTCGATAGCCGCTGGATCATCTGGCCAAGGCTTGAAAAATAATAGCTGATCTTAAGTGCGATCGGGATAGAGACAGTCTCCAATAGCCGTTCAATCACTTTAAAGTACATGCTTTCCTGTTCCTGGCTGGATCGGCTGAAATCCGAGGGCAGGAAAAACATATTCAGCTCGATGGCATCGACACCGGCTTCTTCGATCTGTTGGGCAAAGGATATCCATTCGTGGGAATAGACGCAATTGATGCTGGCGATGATCGGGACGGACACCGTTTTTTTGGATTCCTTGATCAGGTCAATGTACTTTTTTACTTTTTCACCCTTCAAATGAAAATCATAATAATCGAACTGGTCCAGATTGACGCCGTCGGCCTCGGCTTCCTTCAAGATATCTTCATGTTCAAAAACAATCTCTTCTTCGAAAATGGATTTTAAAACGATCGCACCGGCGCCGTTCTGCTCGAGTTTTTGTATTTTACCGACCGAATCGGTTAACCCGGAACTGCCGGCAATGATGGGATTATCAAGTTTCAAACCCAAATAGGTAGTCGTTAAATCCATACGTGTCTCCTTTCGCAGATGCACTATCTTATTTATTGATGAGTGATGGTTTCGTTGTTTCTTTTACCGTCGCTTGGCGTGTCAATACAACAATAAAACCGATTGCCAGAAGTGACAATACCAAAAACACGCTGAAGCCCTGGGCGTATCCTGCCGGACCATTGAACTTTATAAACATACCCATCACCGGCGGAAGGACAAATCCACCGAACGCACCTAAACCACCGACAATTCCGGCTGCGCCACCCACTGCAGCCGGGCTGTATTTGGGCACCAGTTTGAAGACGGCGGCATTGGCAAACCCCATACCCAGCGCCAGCAGGAGTACGCCGACCACCGCTCCCCCAATCGACCGGCCTGACAGGATCATGAACAACGCGCCGGCCGCTACGATTGCAAAAGAGAGAAGGGTGACTTTTTCTCCCCCGATGCGATCGGCAGCATAACCGCCCAGCACGCGAAGAAGACTGGCCGAAAGTGAGTACAGGGCGGTGAGCAGTCCGGCCTGAACCAGCCCGACGGCGTACAGCTCTGACCAATAGGTCGGAAACCAGACCGTCAAGGCAATAAACCCGCCAAAGGTGATAAAATAAAAATAGGTCAGCACCCACGTGCGCCAGTCGGATCCGGCCCTGCGTATGGAATCCATGGCCTTGCCTGAAGGGAGCAGCTCTTCCCCGCAGGCCAGCAGCAGGGCATCCGGGTCGATGTCAAGCCCCATTTCCCGGTATTGAAAATAGGGGGCATCCTGCATGTACACATACACCAATACGACGAGAAGCACGAGGATCCCCAGCCAGACCACATAGGAGATGGTGAATCCCAGCCATACAACCAGCGACGGCAGTAGCAGGGCAAACAGACCCGGGGCCAGGTTTCCCAGGCCGGCATAGATGGCCAATGCCGACCCTTGTGCCCGCTGTGGATACCAATAGGAGACCGAGGGGATGCCTACGGAAAACGTGGCAATGCCGCAGCCGCTTAAAATACCGAAGAGCAGAAAAAATGGATAGTGGGCGGGTTGCGGTTCAGGAAACAGACCGAACATGAGGGTTATGCCGGCGACGCCGAGGATGGCCATGGTGAGAAGAACCAGAATCGGTTTTTTCCCGCCTGTTCGATCCACCATGGCACCGAACGGAATCCTCAGCAAAGAGCCGGTCAACGCGGGACTGGCTGCCAGCAGTCCCATCAGCAACGGGCTCAGTGACAAGGTCTGCTTCAGAATAGGCACGATGGGGCCAAAGGCGGATACACCCGCAAATCCGCCGAAAAAGGCGATAGTCGACCAGGTCAGGGCTTCTCGCGGGCTGGATTTGGCGTGGCAGACATTGTCATTATCGTTCATCGGAATCACCTCACGTTTTGATCAGGAACTCGGCACCCGGCGGCGGTACAGTATATGGCTTCTGAAAAAATAGGTCAGCGGCAGGCTCCAGATGTGAACCAGGCGGCTGAAAGGTGAAAAACCGAGCAACCCCCATGCTGCGATCACATGGATTTTATAGCTCAAGGGGACCTCTTTCATCAGCATGGCATCGGGCGTGAATGTCACGATGCCCCGGATCCAGGGCGCGACGGTATCCAGCACGTTGAAATGCCCGAATATCACGTTGAAAAGCCCGGCGCCGATCACGACCACCAATGCGCCGATAGTGATGGTGTCATTGAGCCGAGCCACCGCCTGGACTCGCGGATGGGTCAGGCGCCGCCGCAGCAGGAGCAGTGCGCCGGCAAAGGCGGCTATCCCAACTGCCAGGCCGCTCCAGTAGGCGATGGCCAGATGCGCCTGGCTGTCGATGCCGAAGTAATCGAAGACAGGTTGCGGAACCAACAGGCCGCTGGCGTGGCCGAGGAAGGTGAATACGATACCCCAGTGAAATAGAACCGATCCGGGAAAGAGGGCTTTTTTTTCCAGGAACTCGCTGGAGCGGGCGTTCCACCCGAAGCGGTCGGTGACGTAGCGATAGCCGTGTCCGACCACGAAGGTGGTGAGGCACAGATAGGGAAAAACCGTGAAAATGACTGTATATAAAAGGTCCATGGGTATTCCTCCTACGGGCTACGCATTTTCTGGTTGCGGATGGTCGCCGTTGTCGACCCATGCGCCGCGTTCGGCGGCCATACTGACGATCGGTTGCAACAGGGCCGCATAGACCGGTGCTTTTTTTTCAAGACGGGCAACCAGCGGCTGCATGCCCTGCAGGCATTGCCAAACCGGTCCGGTATGCTCCGGATGCGGACAGAGCGAGAGAAATTCCAGCATCATGGGCAGATAATCGGGCAACTCGCCCGTGATGCGCTCCCACCCGGCCTGTTCGTAATTGTGCTGCAGGTGCGCCAGCGCAGCGGCCCGTTTTTCATTGTCACCAAAAGCGTGGTAGGTCATGTTCATGGTCGTTTTGGGATCGATGTCGAAGACGGCCGTATATCTTTCCTGAACCTGGATCAGGCTGTGGGTGTTAAGCTCGTTGACAAACGCCTGGATGGCTGACTCGATTTCCGCCGGGCGTGAATGGTCGGCCACAGACGCAATCTCATCGATACGGTTGAACAGCTCCTCGTCGGGATAGTGCAACAACACAGACAGCACGTGCAGCGAATCGGGCGGGTGATCGGTCATTGTTGATCTTTCCTTCTCCCAGTATGTACTCAACAGGCTTCGCCAAAGCCGCAGCAGCCCTGCCGGGCGTAATTATCGTCATCCTGAACGGGTTTGGTCGGCAGAACAAAACGATCCTCCAGGCGCGCCAGGGCCAGCAGACGGTACATCTTTCCGACCATCTCTTCATCAAGCCCCACCGCATCGAGCAACGGTTTATCGGACCGCTTTTCCACCCGTTGGGTCCGCATGTATCCACGAACGGCCGAGAGGCGTTTGAGGGCCGTCCTGACCGGCGCCTCGTCACCGGCGGTGAGCAGGTTGGCCAGATAGGCCATGGGAATGCGCATGCGGTCGATGGTATCCGATTCCCGGGAAGGCTCTACCTGGCTGCTGACCGGGCTCAGCGGCGGCACATACCACACCATGGGAAGCGTGCGAAATTCGGGGTGCAACGGCAGGGCCAGGCGCCATTCTTTGATCAACGCATAGGTCGGTGATCGCTTGGCGGCCGCCAGCATGTTTGGTGCGATACCCTGGGCGGCGGCGCGGCGCGCGACATCGGGGTCGTTGGGGTCGAGAAGGATCTCCAGGTGGGCCGGGTAGACGGCCTGGTCGGAAGGTGCGGCCGCCGTCTCGCCGATGCGGTCCGCGTCATAGAGCAGGACACCCACGTAACGGATGCGGCCCACGCAGCTGTGGGCGCACAGGGTGGTCAGGCCGGCTTCGATGCGCGGATAGCAGAAGATGCACTTTTCCGCCCGCCCGGTCTTCCAGTTGAAATAGACTTTCTTGTACGGGCAGCCC
>JAGTUY010000486.1 GCA_018224455.1 Desulfosarcina sp. | reverse complement strand
CACTTTAGTGTACATATTTATTTTTTGAGCCCCGATAACGACGTTTTGCGGCGGCTGCGTTGGCTACTGGAAAGAGAATCGTTGGAAGGGGGAACGATGTCTGCCGGCAGGTCTGGACCGATAATAACACGGTTGTCGAAGCTTTAATTGTCGGTGGATTGCGTAATAAGCGATCAATTGGGGTTGAGTTTGTCGACCCGGTACCGGAAAGACCTGAGACTCAGGCCGAGCAGGTCGGCCGCCTTGTTCTTGTTGCCGTCGGCACACGCCATGGCCTTTTCAATATAGGCCCTTTCAATTTCTTCGAGGATGCTGTCCAGCGCCACGCCCCTTGAAACCTCATCGACGTCGAACCGCCGGTTGCGCACCCCCTCGATCCACCGTTTTTTATGGATGGACATGGCCAGACTGTCCGGCAGCAGGATATTGGTGTTGGACAGCGCCACGCTTCTTTCGATCAGGTTTTCCAATTCACGGATGTTTCCCGGAAAATCATATTTCTTCAACAGGTCGATGGCATAAGATGAAAATTTGGTGACCTGCTTGCCCAGTTCCCGGGAATACTTTTCCAGGAAATGCTGCGCCAGGGGCAACAGGTCGCCCTTGCGTTCTCTCAAGGGCGGGATTTTGATTTCAATCACATTCAGGCGATAGAACAGGTCTTCACGAAACTTGCCTTCGATGACCTCGTCTTCCAGTTTCTTATTGGTGGCGGAGATGATTCGGATGTCCACCGCAATATCCTTGGTGCCGCCGACCGGCCTGAAAACGCGCTCCTGAACGGCCCTGAGCAGCTTCACCTGCATGGGAAGGCTCAACTCGGCAATCTCATCCAAAAAGAGCGTGCCTTTATGGGCAATTTCCATCAACCCCTGTTTGTCTGAGCTGGCGCCGGTAAACGACCCTTTGCGGTGCCCGAAAAATTCGCTTTCAAGCAGGTTTTCCGGGATGCCGCCGCAGTTGATGGTCACGAAGGGTTCGTCCGCGCGGTCGCTTTGCTCGTGAATGGCTTTGGCGATCAGCTCTTTGCCGGTGCCGCTCTCCCCGGTAATTAAAACGCTGGTGCGCGTTTTGGCCACCTGGCGGATCATTTCGTAAATATGCTGCATGCGCGGGCTGTTGCCGACGATTTTGCCGAAATGAACGCTCTCCTTTAATTCGTCTTCGATGGCTTGTTTATCGATCTCCAGAGTCTTGCGTTCCAATGCATTGGCAATCGTCTGCAGCAGTTCTTCATTTTCAAACGGTTTGGGAACGTAATCAAATGCGCCCTGATTCATTGCCTCCACAGCCGTTTCGGTGGTTGCAAAGGCGGAAATCATGATCACCGTGACCTGCGGATTTTTCTTTTTGGATGCCTTGAGGACCTCCAGCCCCGTCATGTCGCCCAAGCGGATATCGCACAGCAACAGATCGTAGGGATTCTTCTCTATTTTGGAAATCGCCTCTTTCCCGGTGGCCGCGACGAGGACGCCATACCCCTGCTTTTCAAGCATGTATTCAAGGAGTTCACGCATGCTTAGTTCATCATCGACAACGAGGACGCGGTATTGGTTGTCAGCCATCAAATAACTCCGTCAGTATAATAAGGTAAATCCACTGAGAACCTAACAGGTACGCCAATCTGACAAAAACCTGCCGCCGACTGACTTCACGCTGTCTTCAAGTGACGCCGGCGTCTGATCCTGGCCGACTAACGCCTTTCTCGATCTTGCGACGGGCAGAAGATGACGCCAACCCGCCGAATGTGTTCCAGCAACGCTGGATTGTCTATTTGGTGCAGCAGCGATAAATCCAGCTTCCAGGGAAGGAGCAAGTCATCCATCCGGTTTTCAATCGACAACAGTTCGGTCAGCCCCAACGATTCCGCTTCGATGCAAAGATCGATATCCGAACCAGGCCGGTGCGTTCCCATGGCGCGAGAACCATAAAGAATCACCCGTTGGATTCGCGGATAATCGTGAAATATACCGCAAATCTTTTCCACAGCAGGCCCGGGAAGCCCCGTGCCGGTCACGATGACTGAAGCTCCTGCATCCGGAGCAAAAAACCGTGGAACAGGGGTTGATACAGGGTCACAACCTTGTCGACAATCGCTTCAGCCACTTTCTGATTGTAAGTGTGTGAACTCTGGTTGCGGCTCTTGATCATTTCCATCCACCCTTCACCATCCGTAATGAGCCCTTTATTGAAGGATTCACGAACCGCATCACGCGAACCGGTGATCGATGGGTCCCCCTGGAATGCGAAGTAGTCCTTCATGACATTCCAGGCGAGCTCATGAGTAAACTCGAAGGCCTGAACAAGACCCTGTTGTTCGAGCTCAGACAGGGGCCGCTGTGCTGATAGATCAACCGCTTTGGTTAATTGTGCCAAGGCCATGGAATAATTGGCCAAGCGCTGTTCCCAACGGATATCTTGATGTTTCATAATTGTAGAATTCCTTAATCCCACAATCCCTAAATTACCTCATTCAAGCAAATGCCCCAACCGGCTCCAACGGACACCAAAATCTTCCTTGTCCCACGACCAGTAGATGATAAATGCCTTTCCCTTAACCGCCACCATGTCAACAAACCCCCAGAAACGGCTGTCGTATGAAAAATCGCGGTTGTCACCCATCACGAAAAGCTTGCCATCCGGCACGCTAATTGGCCCCAGGTTATCTCTGGGTTGTGTCCGTGCGGCGAATATCTTGGGATCCTTATAGATGCCGTGGCTATTTTTAACGGGATCACCGTTAACGAACAGCTTCTTATTGCGGATTTCGATGATGTCTCCCGGGAGACCGACGACCCGCTTGATGAAATCTTTACTGGGATCCTCGGGAAACTCAAAGACGATGATGTCGTCCCGCTGAGGTTCGTTGATTGGAATGATCGTTTTGTTTAAAAAGGGTGCTTTGACGCCATAGATGAACTTATTGACCAAAATATGATCGCCAATCAAAAGCGTGTCCTTCATCGATCCAGAGGGAATTTTAAACGCCTGAACCACAAATGTGCGGATGAACAACGCCAGGATGACAGCGAAAACGATCGCTTCGATATTTTCACGCAAGGCACCTTTTTTCTTGGGTGCGGCGTCGGCTTCTTCAGGCTTTTTCAAAATGGCGGCGACCTTTCTATTTATAAAAGATGAATTGCTAACCGTATTACCCCATTGGCGAATATCCCGGCGATAATGTCATCCAGCATGATCCCCGGTCCGCCGGGGACTTTTTTATCAACCCATCGGATCGGAAAAGGTTTTAATATATCAAACACCCGGAACAAAGCAAACTCCCCGATGATGAAAAAAGGCGTGAATGGCAGCGCAAACAGCGCGATGGCCATGCCGCAGATCTCGTCAAGGACCACCTGGCTGGGGTCTTTTTGCGCCTCTATTTTTTCAGCCGCATGGACAATCCACGTCGAGACCATGATCATCGCCACCACAACGATCAACGCAGGACCGATCCGCATCGATGAAATCAACAGGCATAGGGGCAAGGCCGCAAGAGAACCGAAAGTACCCGGGGCCACCGGGGCAAAACCGACCAAGCCTCCCGTTGCCAGAAAGATTATCACTTTTTGCTTCCACGTCACCATTAACGATTCCCATCCTTACCGGCCTTGGCCGCTGCTTCATAAACCCTTTTTAGCGGCACCTTATTTTTAAGCGCAATTTTCCGGCAGGCCTCATATTCCGGCGCACAGTGTTTCCTGCCATCCGGATCCGTCGTGCATTTGACCTGGATTTCACCCAAATTAGTCGTCACCTGGCATACGGATCGGCTTAGCGTTTGCCGGTGAACCAGACGGTAGCGAAGACCAATGGTGGATGTCTCGGCAAACAGACACCGGGCAATATCGGCCCTTTTCTCGGGCGAACACAGCACCTCAACCTTTGTTCCCGGCCGATTCTTTTTCATCTGCACCGACGTATACGAGACATCCAGGGCGCCATCGGTGAACAGCTTTTCCATCAGGTAGCCGTATAGCTCCGGATTCATGTCATCGATGTTGGTTTCCACCACAACCACGTCGTCATGGCCCGAACCGGTGGTCGCTTCTATTTTCTTGCCGACAAACACCCGCAACAAGTTGGGCAGGTCCCGGCATTCCCTGGAACCGCTGCCGTAGCCGATGCGATCGATTTGCATATCGGGAATCGGTCCGAATTTTTCTGCCAGTGATGCAATGATTCCCGCACCGGTCGGCGTAACCAGTTCCCCGTCGGCAGTTCCGCCATAGACAGGTATGCCCTTGACGATCTCAAGGGTGGCCGGTGCCGGAACGGGCAGCTTGCCGTGGGCACAATCCACTAACCCGCGGCCTAACGGCAACGGGGATGCGGATACGGTGTCGATGTTTAAATGGTCGAGACACAAGGCCGCCCCCACGACATCGACGATGCTGTCCACCGCGCCGACTTCATGGAAATGAACGTCGTCTTTTTCGCATCGATGAACCCGTGCCTCCGCATCGGCAATGCGGCTGAAAATGTCGACGGCAGTATTTTTGACCCGGTCACCCAATCTTGCGTCTTGAATGATGTTGATAATGTCCCGATAATTTCTGGCAGGCGATGCATCGTTTTCTAAAACGGTTATTTTTTTGGCGCCAATGCCGTGTTTTTTCACGTCACGGGCGACGATTTCCACATCGCCGATTGAAAGGCCGCGAATCATCTCCGTCAGCCATTGCGTGGAGACCCCCATGTCCACGAAGGCACCGAGGACCATGTCGCCACTGATTCCGGAAAAGCAGTCAAAATGCGCGTGCATCATTCAGTATCCGTATAAAACCATTGACAAAACACGTATTTTTATACATAAAAGGCCCAATCACGAGGAAGTGCGCAGCTTACTGGTGAGGCTCCCGGACTTCAAATCCGGTGTGGGGCGCTAATACCGTCCCGGGTGGGTTCGATTCCCATGCACTTCCGCCATTTTTTTATTCTTTTTCAGTTACTTACCTTACTAATCAAGCCCGAAATCCTACTACAAGACTACTACAAAAACAATTAGGGTG
>JAGTUY010000485.1 GCA_018224455.1 Desulfosarcina sp. | reverse complement strand
GTGATGACATCCGTAAAATAGTCATCGCCGATATAACATGTCCCCGATAAACCAACGATATATTTAAAACCGAATTCCGCATCCAGCAGAAATTCTTTCCACTTTTTAAACGATTTCCCCGTCTGATTGTAAACATGGTGGGTTTCATCATTGATAACAACTGTCCTGTCACCTTTGCCTGCCAGGCTTTCCCTGATTGATGATTTGACATGTTCATAAAGCGCGTGGCAGTGCTATCGCCGGTCAAAAACGAACCCGCCTGCCGGCGGTAACTGGACCCACTAAACCGCCATTTCTGAAAAGACCATAAGAAAATATTTCGGACCCACCCCATGCTGTAATTTTCCTATAATATCGTGCCATCATCCACCGGATATAGTAGAGGGCACGATGCAAAAAGCGCGAACCCGTAAGCGGCCGTGTAAAATCTGCCACAAATGGTTCATGCCGGATCCGCGGCAGATCGGCAGACAAAAGACGTGTGGCGATCCTTTATGTCAAAAAGAAAATCATCGTCGGCAATGCGCGCAGTGGAACCGGAAGAACCGCGACTATTTTAAAGCCAACTACTTGGGCGAAAAACTGGCCCATAAGAAAGACCCGCCGAGCTCACCGTCCAACAAAGACCCTGTTGTCAAACCTTCCAGCCGCATCGCCCCGGACCTGCCAAGGGATTTGATGGCCGACATCATCGGTGTCGGCCACCTCATTGTCATAGAATACATCATCGAACAGGCGATGCGCCATGGGAAAGGGCGAACATCCGTGAGAGCGCCATAAAGCGCACAGGGCTTTTAAGATGCATGGATCATGTAACTTATTGTTATTTCATTACGAAATTGACGGACTAATCAAAAAATGACTTTAAGATCCAATCAACGGATAACCAAAAGAAATAACATATGAATACTGACGGACTAATCGACAATCGTTTTTAAGACGCAATCGACATCCAAGGGACTACCGGGATATGTTGGCACCATGTCCGATAGCCCCTACATAACGATCGCGGCGCAAACCATCGGCGAGCGCTACGCGAATTTCCGGATCATCCAGCCGTCGGCGGAAAAGGCCATGGAGCGGTCCATGCAAAACTACGGTCAATTGACCCCCGTGGTGGTGGGACAAGTGGACGATAGATACGAGATGGTGGACGGGTTCAAGCGACTGCGGGCCGTACGCAAGCTGGGTTATGAAGGCCTGCAGGCCCGGGTCATGCCGGGTGGCCAAAGGGCCATGAAGGCGGCCATCATTTACCTGAACACCAAGGCGCGTACCATCGCGGATATCGAAAGTGCGCTGGTGATCCGTTCGCTTTACCGGGAAGACAATTTAAGCCAAATCGAGATCGCTACGCTGTTAAACCGCCACAAGAGCTACGTGTGCCGGCGTCTTGCACTGGCGGAAAAACTCAACGATGAAGTAATGGATCATCTCAAGCTGGGGCTGATCAATATCACCATCGGCCGGGAACTGTCCCGGTTGCCCGCGGGCAACCAGGCCAAGGCACTTGCCACAATATTGAAATACGGCTTTACCGACAGTGAAACCGCTCAACTGGTCCGGTTGCTTCTCAAAGAGCCGGGATGGAACCACCAGGCAATCCTTGGCTTTCCGGAAAAGATTCTGAGCGAGCGGCATCCGCCCCGCCCCCGAAAGGATTGGTGCGACGGCTTTCACCATCGGCTGGTCAAGATGGACGTGTATTTGTCGGCTATCGCCACGGATCAGTTGAACACGTGTCAACCGGAGCATGTCTTGCCCGTCATCGAACGGATCCAATCGGCATTGGCCGGTATGCATGGACATCTTAAAAGATGGTAATCTTTGTTCGAAGCAGAGGGGATCTGGAACATCAAATCATTATCATGCATACGGAAGGCTGGCGTATCCGTGCCCTGTCGCGACATTTTAACATGGGCCGCAACACGATCCGACGGATCCTGCGCAAAAACCAGGCGCAACGGGGTAAAGGTCATGATGTCCTCGAAGAGCGCAGACCGGTTGCGAGAAAAAGCAAACTGGATGCCTTCAAACCCATGATCAAGGTGCTTTTGGAAAAGTATCCCGACATGACCGGCGTGCGGGTGTATGAAGAGCTTCGTGAAAACAGCTTTGACGGCGGGCAAAGCATTGTCAAAGACTATCTGCGCAAGGTTCGACCGCGGCCGAAGAAAGAGCCGGTGGTGCGTTTCGAGACGGCGCCGGGAGATCAAGGCCAAATGGATTGGAGTCCCTACAGCCTTACCTTCACCCGCAGCGGTCGGCAGAAGGTGCTGTGTTTTTCATACATCCTAGGCTTTTCACGCCGGCAGTATATCGATTTTACCACCGACCGGCGTTTTTACACCTTGATCCGGCGCCACCAGGATGCCTTCATTCATTTTGGCGGTGTTCCCGCCACCTGTCTGTATGACGGTGAGAAGACCGTGATTCTGCGTTGGGAGGGCGGCCAGCCGATATACAACCCGGCGTTTGTGGCCTTCATCACCCATTATCATTGCCGACCGGTGGCATGTTTGCCGGGGCGGGCACAAACCAAGGGGAAAATCGAGGCTCCGTTTCAATACATCGAGAAGAATCTACTCAATGGCCGGACGTTTGAGGATCTATCGGATCTGCGCCGAACGGCGGCATGGTGGCTGGAAAGCCGCTCGGATGTACACGTTCACGACACCACAGGAAGAAAGCCCCTGGAACTGTTTTTGGAGCAAGAGCAGGCCGCTTTGAAACCGCTGCCCGCCCATCCCTATGACAGTGCCGAGGTGGCGCTGCGGGTCTGCCGCGTGGACGGCTTTTTGGAACATGAGACCAACTTTTATTCGGTACCTTATGAGTACATCGCCGACATCCTCACGGTCAAGGCCACAGAAAGTGAGATCATTGTCTATAGCCCGGAGCTTCGCGTGATCGCGCATCATGAGAGAAAACCCATGGGCGCCTGTAAAAAAGTGGAGGACCCGGAGCATCGTAAATCTGAAAAAGTGCGCTATGGGCTCGAACCGGTGAAAGCGGCGTTCTTGTCGCTCGGCGATAGTGCACAGGCGTTTCTGGATGGACTTAAAGTGAGCCACCGGCACCATTGCGGGTTCCAGGCCCGTTATATTCTCCGTCTGAAAGAACATTATCATTGCGAGGATATTCACGCGGCGCTGATGCATGCGGCCAAGTATTACGCCTTTGACGGCAAAGCCGTACAGCGGATTTTAAAAGCCCGTCATACTCCCCGCCAGTTGGAACAGATGAGCACCCGGTCGGCCGCACAGTGGGCCGCCTTGCTGCCGGAAATCAAACAGCGTCCGCTGGAAGCGTACAGCGATTTTTTAAAGGAGCCCGGCAATGACCCCGATGGATAATATCCGCAGCCATCTTAAAACGCTGAAGCTCTCGCGTATGGGAAAGGCGCTGGATGAGATCTTGGCCGATGCGACAAAACAGAACCTGTCCGCTACGGCCGTGCTCGAACGTCTCCTGGAAATCGAGGCCGTCTCGCTGATCGAAAGGCGTATGGAGCGGCGCATCCACGAGTCGAAACTTCCCGAGCGCAAGCTGCTCGCCGATTTTGACTTCGTCTTCCAGACCGGCATCGACAAACGTCAGGTGATGGATCTGGCCACGTTGGCGTTTGTCGAACGAAAACAGTGGCTTATCCTGGCCGGCAGTTCCGGCGCGGGCAAGAGCCATATCGCCAAGGCGCTGTTGCTGCTTGCCTGTCAGCACCTGTACCGTTGCCGTTATGTAACCGCCTCCTTTATGCTGCGCGACCTGTGGTCCGGTTTGGCGGACGACACCCTTGAAGACAAACTGAAGGCATATGTTCGGCCCGATATCCTTTTAATCGACGAAATCGGATTTGACCGCCTGGAACAGGAGTCGACCCGTAACGCCTCGCTTTTCTTCAAGGTCGTCGAAGGCCGTTACGGCAAAAACAGCACCATTTTGACGACCAACATCGATTTTACAGCCATGGGCAAGTACCTGGGGGATCCCGTGGTCACGGCTGCCATCGTGGATCGCATGGTGCATCATGCGATCATTATCAGCATCGACGGCCCCAGCTGGCGGATGCACGAATCCAAGCGGTTGAACCGAACCTCTCATAGAAAGGGAACCGCGAGCAAATCCAAGTGACACGCCGTTTTTCATCCGGAGAACTGAAATTTTTACGCAACCGGGTCCCCATCGACCGGGTCATGGAAACCCTGTTCGGTACTTCCATCCAAGGCAGCAACGGGCGATTTGTCTGCCCCATATGTGGTGGGTTGGACACGTCCGTCAATGCCGGTCACAACCTTGCCCGATGCTTTTCGTGCCGGCGGAACTTCAATCCCATCGAACTGGTCATGCATCAGCGAAAGATCAGCTTTGTCGACAGTGTAAAATGGCTTCAAAGCCGCATGCCGCCTGTTCCTCAGCACACCTCCTCTACGAACAAGACCGGTAAGGCTGGACCTTGTGCCATCGGCGATATCCTATCCCACGTGATACCACCGCCTCCCCCAAGCGAAACCAATGCGCCATCAATGGAATCCATCGTTAAGAGAATCTCACATCTGGAGCATCGCCTCAGACATCTTGACCGCGTCGTCAGTCAACTTCAATCGTCTCTCAATCAATAATTACGCCATACGTATCGTCTTCGGCTTATACTGAGGGCTTGTGGGCGGGCTCTTTTCTTTGAATTTTGGCTGGGCGGGCTCTGTGACCTCAATGCCGAGACCGAGCTGTTAAACCGGCACCTTCCTGGCCTGATCCTCAAAAATCAGCAACTTTCATGTGGGTTCATAAAATCACGATGACGGGTCCATTTTTGACCGGCGGTAGCACATCGAGATGGGAAATCGTCGAAAAGGAGACCGTTGATGAGATTATCTTCCGAACCACAAAAGTCCGCAATCGGTTGATCCTGGAATTAATGGCCCGTGGCGGTATGCGAATCGGTGAAG
>JAGTUY010000484.1 GCA_018224455.1 Desulfosarcina sp. | reverse complement strand
TCATCAAAAAGAACATGGTGATGACAGGAGCAATGGTGTCGAGATCCCCTGCCATGACACCGATCTGTGCAATTAAGAATGTCAGCACGACAGCGCGTTTAGGCTCCCCGGATTGTCCGCTGCCTTGTCCAAACCGGCGAAGGCGCTTGAAAATTTTGTCACGGGCAACAGCTTGAAGAATGCGTGGCGCACCCATCATGCTGCTGAGGGCTGAAGGAGAGCGTGGCGCAAAACACACCGGCGTAAACGAGAGCTGGCGAGAAGGCATAATCCTTCATAACGAATCCTTCGCCAAGCAGTTCCGCCCGAGGGACAACTGCCGCGAGCACCACGGTTAAGGCAACATAAATGAGCCCCGAAACGCCGATGGCAGCAAAGGTACCGTTGGGAATGGAACGGGCGGGGTCCTTCAAGTCACCGGACATGTTGACCCCGGCCATGATGCCCGTAACAGCCGGGAAAAAAAGTGCAAAGACTGTAAAGAAGGAGAATTGCGGCGACCACTGCGGTGTTAAATTGCTGCTGAGGTTCTCGGAAGAAAAGCCTGTCCCCGCCCCGATAAAAAAAGACAGAATAGACAAGAGCAGGATGACGAGAATGCCGTACTGAATCCGAATGGTCCAGCCGGCACCGATATAGACGCAGACAAAAACGACAATATTGGTTAGCAATGATGACAACTTCCCGGTTTTCAATGACTTCAGCGATCAGTGATGCCAAGCGGGCGCGGGCATTGGTATAGGTTGTCTGTATTGCAATTTCGGCCTCCCGTTTTATTTATGTACAAAAAACTGCACATATTCCGCGCCGATATGTCAAAAGGTTGTCTTGGTCCGATCCCATTTACCGTATCGGGCCAAATGGTGGGGCAGCACCAAACGTTAAAACCGCTGTGGCGCCACGCCATCATATTTTCGATGACCGCATCGGAAATCTTGCCTTCGGCCTTGAGCATCTTGAACACTTCGTGGTCAAACAGTTCCCGCACGTCGACGATGGTGTTTGACCAAAAGGATCGGAATATGCGATAAACGATTCGCGACCTGTTTTGGAACCGTCCGCTTCGGCGCCTGTGGCCGGGAGAGGCGGCGGTTGGTTGTCGCGGCGGTTCCCCGTCTGTGTGCGCCCATCCAGAAACGGTTATTTTGTGTGTTTTCTGTGTTGCACGCTGGATTTTGTCTTTGCAGGATCGATCCTGTGCCTGGATTAAAAATTTTCGCAGGCCGCGCTGGAACGAGAAAACCGTTTCTGGACGGATGGCAAGAGGGATCTGCACACCATTGACCCTTTAAAAAACGAGGCGGTATTCACATGTCGACCCATTCACAGGGTGACTCCCCCAGGGGGCAGCTCCCACAGTTTCGTCCCGAACAGTTGGACTTTTCCAGCATCTCCCGATTGGCCAAGTGGATCGGCTTGGGCGTCGCTGTTTTTGTTCTGTGGAATCTGTTAAGTTGGGCGATGTCCTTCTATCGGGACTGGCTGTGGTTTAGCAACCTGGAGTATCAAGCTGTCCTTCTGAAGGTGATGGGAACACGAATATGGCTGTTTTTGTTGGGGTTTGCCGTTTTCGCCCTCTTCGCTGCGCCTAACCTGGTGGTGGCTTTGCGTGCGATCCCGCGCACCCTGACGCCCGATGGCCCCGAGATGCCCCCCGACGCCTTCAAGATGGCCACCACCCTGCTTGTCTGGCTGGGGTGGGCCGCCGCCGCGCTGGGGGCGGTTTTCTTTGCCACGCGCCTGGCCTCGGAATGGGAGCTATTCCTGCGGTTTTTCAACGCCGTTCCGTTCAACGAGGTCGAACCGATATTCAACCGGGACTTCGCTTTCTATATTTTCTCACTGCCGGCCTTGGGTTTTCTGCGGGCCTGGCTGCTGGGATCGCTGGTGGTCATCGCCCTGGGATCGCTGGTTATCTATTACCTGTCCAGCGCGTTGCGGGGGCAGCCGTTTTCGTTCACCCCCGCCATCCGCTCGCACCTGGCGCTGCTGGGAGGCCTCATATTTATTTTGGTCGCCGCGGGACACTGGTTGGGTCGCTACGATCTGCTATACTCCCCCACCGGCACCGTTTACGGTGTCGGTTTCACCGATCACCACTTTACCTTGCCGGCGCGGACCTTTTTGACGGTTGTCGCATTGGCCTGCGCAGGGATGCTTTTTTTAAACAACCGCTTCAAAAACCCCCGCATGATGGTGTATTCGATCGGCGCCTTGATCGGCCTGATGTTCCTGGCCGGCAGTGTTCTGCCCGGCCTGGTTCAACGCCTTTACGTCGAGCCTAGCGAACTGGCCCGGGAAGAGAGCTATCTGGCCAACAACATCGCCTTTACGCGCAAGGCCTATGGAATAGAAAAAGTGCAGTCGCGCAGCCACCCCGCCCGGGGTCAGGTGGACCCGGAGATCGTAGCCAAAAACCAGGGCACCATCCAGAACATCCGGCTGTGGGATGAGGGGCCGCTGCTGCAGAGCTACAATCAGATCCAGTTCTTCCGACTCTACTACGACTTCGCGGCGGTGCACACCGATCGCTACCAGGTTGACGGTCAGCTCCGGCAGGTGATGCTGGCGACCCGTGAGCTTTCAGCCGAAAAACTGCCCGCCGAGGCCCAGCGCTGGGTCAACCGCCACCTTCAGTTCACCCACGGTTACGGTGTGGCCATGACGCCGGTAACCGAGGTGGATCAAGGTGGACGTCCCGGCTTCTTCATCAAGGATGTGCCGCCGGTGGGTGATATTCCCCTGACGCGCCCGGACATCTATTACGGCTTAAAAAGCCTTAATTTCCTGATCGTGCGCAGCGGCATGCAGGAATTCAATTATCCCGGACCCGATGGTCCGGCGTATGTGCGTTACGAAGGGCGAGGCGGTGTTCAGCTGAGCAGCTTTTTCCGCCGATTGATCTACAGCATCAAATTTATGGATGTGAATATCCTCATCTCGGGCGAAGTCGCTGCCGACAGCCGCATTCAGTATCGACGCACCGTGCCCGAGCGGTTCGCCACCGTGACGCCGTTTCTCCTGCGCGACCAAGAGGCCTATCCGGTTGTGGCCGATGGACGGCTCTTCTGGATTCAGGACGCTTACACCGTTACGCGGCGCTACCCCTATGCCACGCCTTTTCAAAACCGCTTCAATTATATTCGCAACAGCGTCAAAACGGTCGTGGACGCCTATCACGGGACCATTGACTACTACGTGGCGGATCCCTCCGACCCGATGGTCCAGACCTATCAGGCCATTTTCCCAGGGCTGTTCAAACCCATGGAGGAGATGCCCGACTTCTTGAAGGCCCACGTGCGCTATCCCCAGGACCTGTTTGCCGTTCAGACCCAAATGCTGCTGCAATACCACATGCAGGATCCGGTCGTTTTCTATAACAAGGAAGACCAATGGTCTATTCCCGTTCAAACCTCCTTTGGCCGCACCGAGGCGCTCAAACCCTATTACATCGTGGCCCGTCTGCCCGGCGAGGTGAAAGAGGAGTTTCTCCTCATCCAGCCGTTTACGCCGGCTGACCGCCATAACCTGGTGGGATGGCTTGCCGCACGCATGGACGGCGCGAACTATGGCCGGATGGAGTTGTTCCGTTTCCCCTCGGGCCGGCACGTCGATGGCCCCAACCAGGTCGAAGCCCGAATTGACAACGACGCAACCATCTCCGAGCAGTTCACCCTCTGGGGACAGGTGGGGTCCGAGGTCTTTCGGGGTATTTTGCTGGTCATTCCGATCGGAGATGCGATTTTGTACGCCGAACCGGTGTTTCTCAAACCGGAAACCCTCGACTTTCCCGAACTGCGGCGAATTATCCTGGCCGATTCCAAGGGGCTGGTGATGCACCAGACCCTGGATAACGCGATCGGTGCTTTGGTGGGAGAACTGCCGGCAGTGGCGGCTGCGGCCCCGGATGAGGCACTGGTGGAACCGTCGCTGACGGGGATGATCGTACAGGGCCTCGATGAGATTCGCCAGACCCTGCAGGAAGCCGCTGGAAAATTACAGGAGCTGCTGGACCAGTTTCGGCAACTGCCCCAAGAGGCGAATCGCTGAGGAGCCGACCGACGCCTGATCAACCCCATGGCCGTTTGGGTCAGAGGTCATGAACGGGTGAACTGGGTCGCCCAAATTACCCTACTGAAATAACGATATTAATGTCCATTTTTTAGGGCGTAAATGGGGCCCAGCCGATCTGTTTTGAGGTCAAAAACACGTTTTTAAGGTCGCTCCCATTTCTATTTAGATGGGTGATCCACAACACCTGCTCTAACCATGTTCAAGTCTACATATACTGAGCACCGCCACAGATGCCCGTCTATTCGATTGCCGTGGCTAACTTACATTTCGCACGAACTGAACGCCATTTGTTGGGTTTTTTAGCTCGAAGTGGCAAGAAGGCCCGGCATAAAAATCATCGGTGGAAAAAAATGTTCTGGACAAAGCCGGACGCATTTGCTATGCGCACAGTGTCTGAGGCTGCCAAAACGATAACGGATCGTTATATAGCTGTCGTTTAGATCCTCCCGACAGCTGTGTTTCAACGCCTCATAACCGCGAACAGTGAGGCGTTATGGAACAATTTGAAACCCGGTTCAAACAAGTCGACGTATTGCCGATGGTCAAGTATTTCATGGATAAGCTTGCTCTGGTCAATCTGTTTACCAAGTACGTCCCGGTGGCAGCCGGTAGCATCGCGGATCATGCCGAAAGCCTGTGCATCTTGATCGCCAATATCGTATGCGACAATAAGCCGCTGTATAAGGTTCAAGAATGGTTGGGGCAATATTGCGATGGTCTGGTCCAAGAGCCGGTCGAGGCTAGCGTTTTCAATGACGATCGGCTCGCCAGGGCGCTTTCGGCACTTTTTCGTTCGGACCGTCATTCGCTAATGACCGAACTTTCCAGCAAAGCGATTTCGGTTCATCAACTGCTTACCGACGAAATTCACAACGATAGTACCTCGGTGACCTTCATTGGCAAATACAACCGCCCGGATCCGGAAGCGATCAAGCTTAAGCGTGGCCACAACAAGGATTTCCGGCCGGACTGCAAGCAGATCGTATTTGGTTTGAATATCACGGCTGATGGTCATGTTCCGCTCAGCTATAAACTTTTCGATGGTAATACAACCGATGATGTCACGCATGTTCCCAACTGGAACGGCCTGCGCACGTTATTGGAAAAGGAAGATTTCATTTACGTGGCCGATTGCAAATTGTGCAGCCAAACCAATTTAACCCACATCTCAAGCAATGGCGGGTTTTTTATCACCATCGTCCCGAAGGACCGAATGGAAGTCAAACGGTTCATCAAATATCTGAAACAAAACGATGTGACCTGGAGTGATGCCTTTAGCATTGAAAGCTCACGCAAAAAGGGCGAGCTCAACGTCTATCGAACCCATGAAACCGAACGGACAAAGGCAGGCTTTCGGGTCATTTTTGTTCACAGCAGTTCCAAACAAAAGGAGGATGCATCCAGAAGACAGAAAAGAATCGATAAGGCCGTCGCCGAGTTAGAAGCGCTATTGCCCAAACTCAATGCCTACCATTTAAAGACCAAAAAAGAGATCAAGGCCGCCGTTGACGGCATTTGCAAGGACGTTAAAGGGTTGATCGACGTTAACATATCGACCGAGCGCAAGCAGGTCAAAGTCAAGGTGTCTCCCGGCAGGCCCTCTTTAACCAAAAGCATCTACCGGAACAAATGGGAATTTACCTACGGCATTGAGTGGCGGTTAAATGAATCCGCCCTTGACCAAGCATCACGAATCGATGGTATTTTCCCTTTGATTACCAATACGGACCTTGAACCCAGCGAGGTGTTGCGAAAATATAAGCGCCAGCCATTTCTTGAAAAACGCATGTATACCAAAAAGACGATTTTGGAAGTAGCGCCGGTATTTATCAAAAAGGAGCACCGCATCGAAGCCATGCTCTTTTTATATTTTGTGGCCTTGATGATCGTATCGCTTATCGAGCGTAGGATACGCATGAATATGGCCAGCGAGAAAATCGACAAGCTGCCGATTTTACCCCAGGGGATGAATACAAAGAAGCCGACCTGGAACAACATCCGCTACTTTTATCGCAATGTGCATTACTCAAAGATCATCCGGGATGGGGTATGCATTCAAGCAGTGGTGCAAGGAATCGGGGCAATGCATGAACGAATCAACCGGCTATTGGAACTACCCGAGGCGGTGTACAAATACCTGCAGGATGGCTGGTGGCAGTTTAAGGCAACGTGATGGATTGCTCAGCGTCGTTCTTGAAAATAAAAAATTTTTCTACGGGAGCGC
>JAGTUY010000483.1 GCA_018224455.1 Desulfosarcina sp. | reverse complement strand
TTCGCCATGGGCAGCATCCTGCTGCAGCTGCCCCTCAGCCTCGGCCTGGCGATCCTGCTCAACCGCCGCGACCTGCGCGGCCGCAACGTCTTTCGCTTCATCTTCTTTTCGCCCAACCTGATGGGCCTGGTCTTCTCGGCCCTCCTGTTCATGCTCATCCTGGCACCCAAGTTCGGCCTGCTCAACGCCACCCTGCACGCCCTGTTCGGCCTGCCGCTGACCACCCGCTGGCTGTCGACGCCCGAACTGGTCATGCCGGCGCTGATCATGGTGGCCCTGTGGCTCTACACGGGCTTCAACATGGTCTATTTCCTGGCCGCCCTGCAGTCCGTCGACGGCGAACTCTACGAAGCCGCCACCATCGACGGGGCCGGCCGTTGGTCGCAGTTCTGGCACGTCACCCTGCCCGGCATCAAGCCGGTGCTGATCTTCGTCGTGGTGCTCTCCACCATCGGGTCATTCCAGCTCTTCGAACTGGCCTTTCTGCTGCTGGGCAACGGCTCCGGCCCCGACCAGGCGGGACTGACCATCGTCATGTACCTCTATCAGAACGGCTTTCTGGGGGGCGACCTCGGCTACGCGGCCGCCATCGGCTGGACCCTGGCGGGCATGGTGATGATCCTGTCCATCGTCCAGCTGCGCATCACCGGCGCCGGCAGGGAGGAAGGCTGACATGCGGCGGGTCGTCGTCTACATCGCGCTCGTGCTCTTCTCGTTTCTGTGCCTGGTGCCCATCGCCTGGCTGGTGGTCTCGGCGTTCAAGGCCAACCCCGATTTCCACGTTTACGCCTTCATGCCGCCGGCCGACCGGCTGACGCTCAGCAATTTCCCCAGTCTCTTCCGACAGATGCCGTTCCTGCGTTTCATGATGAACAGCTTTTTCGTGGCCGGCGTGACGGTCATCGTCCAGCTCTTCTTCTCCTCCCTGGGGGGGTTCGCCCTGGCCAAGTACGTCTTCGCCGGCAAGAAAGTGATCATGGGCGTCATGCTGGCCACGATGATGATTCCGGGTCCTGTGCTGCTCGCACCGATGTACGAATTGATCTACCACCTGGGTCTGATCGACAGCCACCTGGGCCTGATCGTTCCCGGTATGGTCAACGTCTTCGGCATGTTCCTCTTCCGGCAGTCCATCGTGTCGGTGCCCGACGAGATGCTGCAGGCCGCCCGCATCGACGGCTGCAACGAATTCCAGATTTTCTGGCATGTGGTGCTTCCGGTCAGCCGGCCGATGATCGGCGCGTTCTGTCTGATCGCCTTCATGGGGACCTGGAACAGTTTTCTCTGGCCGCAGATCATCCTGCAGAGCAGCGACCGTTTCACCTTGCCGATCGGCCTGAACCAGATGGTTGGTGTTTACGAGGCCGACTATGGTGCGATGATGTCCGGCACCCTGCTGGCGGTGCTGCCGGTCGTCGTGCTGTTCTTTCTCCTGCAGAAGGAATTCATCGCAGGGCTTACCAAAGGCGCAGTGAAGGGTTAAAAATGGCCGACATCGCATTCCGCGGCGTGAACAAAATCTACCCCAATGGCTTCCAGGCCCTGCATGACCTCGATCTCGAGATTCAAGATGGCGAATTCCTGGTCATGGTCGGTCCTTCCGGCTGCGGCAAGTCGACGACCCTGCGCATGCTTGCCGGCCTGGAAGACATCAGCAGCGGCGATCTTCTCATTGCCGGCGAGCGGGTCAACGGCCTGCATCCGGCCGCGCGCAACATCGCCATGGTCTTTCAGAGCTACGCCCTCTACCCGCACAAGACGGTGCAGGGCAATATCGAATTTCCGCTGCGCATGGCCAAGGTCCCGAAAGACGAGGTCAAGGCGCGGGCGCTCAAGGTGGCCCGGATGCTCGAGTTGGAGCCGCTGCTGAACCGCAAGCCGGGCCTGCTGTCGGGTGGCCAGCGCCAGCGGGTAGCCATGGCGCGCGCCCTGGTGCGCGACCCGGTCGCCTTTCTGTTGGATGAGCCGCTGTCCAACCTGGACGCCAAACTGCGGGTCCAGATGCGGGCGGAAATCGCCGCGCTGCAGCAGCGCACCGGTACCACCACGGTGTATGTCACCCATGATCAGGTCGAGGCCATGACCATGGGGGATCGCGTGGCGGTATTCAAAGCGGGCTGTCTGCAACAGGTCGATACACCCCAGCGACTGTTCGAGCGACCGGTCAACACCTTCGTCGGCAGCTTTATCGGCTCGCCGAGCATGAATCTGATCGCGTCGTACGTCGAGTCGGCCGGTGACGGTCTGGCCCTCACCCTGGCTGGAGAGCGCATATCGCTTGCGCATGGTCTCGAGGCCCGCTTTGACGACCCCATCGGATCGGCCGGCTTGGTGGTGCAGGTCGGACTTCGTCCCGAGGACGTGATCGACCCGCATCTGGTGGGAGCGGATCAGCGCCTGCACGGCCGTGTCGTGATGACCGAGTTGCTCGGCCGCGAACAGATGGTCTATCTCAATTTGCGCGATGGCACGCGAGTGGTCGCCCGCCTGCACGCCGACCGTCGCCTGCACAGCGGTGAGGCGATCGCCATCGGCATCGATCCGGCCCGCCTGTATCTGTTCCAGGCCGATGGCCGCTCGCTGACCTATCGATAGACGCAGGGATTGGGGGATTGGGGGATTGGGGTGCGCGTAGGAGCGGCTTCCAGCCGCGATCGGTCTTCCTACCTCCAATTTTGAATCCAGTCCTCGGCCGGTCGGGCATTGAATTCTATGCTCCAAATAAAGTTACCTCGATCTTGCGGGTGTGGGATCGGTTATCGTGGTTGATCGCCACCACCTGTTGCCATGTGCCAAGCATCAGCCTGGCCCGGCGAATAGGCAAGGCGATTGATGGTCCCAAAAGCGCCGCCTGAACATGGCCGTGGCCCTTGCCGTCATGCCAGGCCAATTCGTGTGCGAAGGCCAGGAAAAGATACCACACTAGAAAAGCCGAAAGAATACCTTGACCTGACATCCAAGAATGATGGTATCTGTAATTTGGTTAAGATAGTGATCGTCAATATATCCGACATTTCCCTAAGGTCGATCCCTGATGAGAAATCGCTGTTATCATTGGTTCGGGATTCCAAACCGAAGCTCATGGATCAGCTGAGAGAGGGTCTGCGTTCCCGTCATTACCGTCGCCGAACCGAACAGACCTATTGCAGTTGGGTATTCGCGCGCTTTTTCATCACGCAACGATGGGTAAAGGAAGAAAGCGGAGGGGCTGACGTTGAAAAGCGTGATTTTCGGCGAGTGCAGGCTTTTCGGAAAATTCCATATATGGGAGCCCCGTCCTAAATGTTCGGCTAAAGGATACAAAATGGATAAAATGGCGGTGGACCCCAAAAACTGGACAATGTGTTAAGCTATGAGTCAGACCACAAATGAGGAGGATCTGACGATGGGTAACAAACGCAAAACACACAGTCCACAGTTCAAGGCCAAGGTCGCTCTGGCAGCCATTCAAAACGAGGAAACCGCTGCACAGCTGGCCAGTCGATTCGGTGTTCACCCCACCATGATTTCAACCTGGAAAAGACAGATTTTAGATGGTGCGGCCGATATCTTCGATAAAAGCCACCGCTCCAGAAAACAGGCCGATACCCAAACCGCCGAGCTGTACCGCCAGATCGGTCAACTCAAGGTAGAAAACGATTTTTTAGCACGCAAGCTCAGCAGCTGAAAAAGAAAGCGCGTAAAACCATGATCGATCCTTTGGATCGGCAGCTGAGCGTTTCCCGACAGTGTGAACTAATCGACATTAGCCGGTCATCCTATTACTACCAACCCATGCCCCTGAGCCAGGAAGAGCTGGAACTGATGCGCAAGATCGACGAACTGTATCTTACCAATCCATCCTCGGGCAGCCGAACGATCGTCCGACAGCTGGATCGTCAGGGCATAGCGACCAACCGCAAACGGGTTCAACGGTTGATGCGGTTGATGGGTATCGAAGCGGTGTACCCCAAGCCGCGGACCAGCCGCCCCCATCCGCAGCACAAGGTCTATCCGTATTTGCTAAGGGGCCTGACCATCAATCGCACCAACCAGGTGTGGGCCACCGACATCACGTTTATCCCCATGGCCCACGGCT
>JAGTUY010000482.1 GCA_018224455.1 Desulfosarcina sp. | reverse complement strand
GTTTGGAGGATAATATGTTTGTCAGCCGATCCATGGTTTCACAAGTCATCACCATCGATAAGGATGCATCCATTTTCAAAGCCCAGGAAAAAATGGCGGCCAACGGCATTCGCCACCTGCCCATCGTGGACGCCGACAACCGACTGATCGGCATCGTCACTGACCGGGATCTGCGCAGTGTCATGCCCTACCGCCTGATCAAGGAAAAAGGCATCGCCCAGGAGCGGGAGAAACTGGCCCACCTGAAGGTGGAAGATATCATGACCCGCAATCCCAAGACCATCTCACCCATGTACACCATCCAGGACGCCTTGCTGCTGATCCAAAAGGAAAAAGTGGGCGCCTTTCCCGTGGTGGACGACGAGGGTAAGCTGCAAGGGATTTTGTCCGTGAGGGACCTGCTGCGGGCGTTCATCAATGTCCTGGGCATCGGCCAGCCCGGGATGCTGGTGGGCATCGAAGTAGAAGAAAAGATCGGGCAGATGAAAAAGATCGTGGATGCCATCACCGAAGAGAACGTCTCCTTCGGCAGCGTTCTGGTGGCCCGGACCTGGGATGAGGGCAAACGGGCGGTGTTTCCCTACCTGCTCACCAACAACGTATCCAAGGTCAAGAAAAAACTGACCGCGATGGGATACAAGTTGATCAATCCCATGGACTGGTACCTGGACAGGCTGCCCAAAAAACCATAGGCGATCAGCGAAAATGGCGCCTGCAAACGTTGAGGCCAATCCCTACCAGGACCTTTACATTTACTACCTGTCCGGACGTTTCCGTCCGGGACGGGCGTTCAATCCGGAAGACTACATTGGCTGTTGGGAAGAGGGAGAATTCTCTTTTCTCTTTTTCACCCGTCCGAACATGGCCCTGGTGGAAGCGACCGTCAACCCGCTGGCGGGCCTGAAACTGCTGGACCACTACCACATGACCCATGAGCAGTGGCAGGGCGGCGACATCGTGCCCTGCCGCATCGGCCGATTCACCATCTCCCCCCCGTGGTTCGAGGTGGACAAGAAGAAGGCCGACACCACGATCATCCTCGACCCAGGCGTTGTTTTCGGCACCGGTACCCACCCCACCACCCGGGACTGCCTGGAAGCCCTCCAACTGGCATTCGAAGACACCCCCATCCGCAGCGTCCTGGACCTGGGTACGGGCACCGGCCTGCTGGCCCTGGCGGCGGCCCGGATGGGCTGCCCGAAAGTCCTGGCCGCGGATCTAACCCTGCTGGCCGCCCGCACCGCGCAAAAGAACGTGATGCTCAATGGCCTGTCGGAGCGGATACTCGTGGCACAAGGGGATGCCGAGAAATTTATGGACTTTACGAGCGATCTTGTGGTAACCAACATCCATTACGACGTCATGAAAAACCTGATAGAAACCTCGGGTTTTTTGAAGAAAAAGCGTTTTATTCTGTCCGGGCTGATGCGCAGTGAGGCCGCACATATCGAATCGAGATTGGCCGATCTTCCGGTGGAGACGATTCGCCGATGGGATCAAGACGGCATCTGGCACACCTTCTACGGTTCATCGTATTGACATGCGGAGTTGAAAAGGACTGACCATGGTCATCACGTGCTGGGGCTCCAGAGGGTCCATACCCGTCTCCGGAAAAGCGTACATCAAGTATGGCGGTGATACCACCTGCATAGACATCCACACGGACAGCGACGACATCATTATCGTGGATGCCGGCACCGGCATCCGGCGGCTGGGCAATCGTCTCATCGATCAAGGCCGTTACCACTATAATTTTTTGCTCACCCACGGCCATTGGGATCACCTCATGGGGTTCCCTTTCTTCAAGCCCCTGTTTCTCAGCCGCACCGAAATTCACATGTACCGGGCGCCGTTTCACAAAAAGTTCATGGAAAGCATGTTTTCCAAGGTGATGGCGCCGCCCAATTTCCCGGTCCGGTATTCGGATCTCAAGGCGAAGATCGTCTGGGAAGAAGGTCATCCGGCGGAGTTTGAGATCGGGTCGGCAACCGTGGTACCCATCCCCATCAGCCATCCCAATACCGGCAAAGGCTACAAGTTCATTGAAAACGGGAAGACCTTCGTCTTCCTCACCGACAATGAATTGGGTTTCGTTCATCAAGGTGGGCTGCCCTTTGAGAAATATGTGGAATTCTGCGCCGGAGCGGATCTGCTGATCCACGACGGAGAGTACACCGAAACCGAGTACCGCAAACTCATCGAATGGGGGCACTCCTCCTACACCGACGCTCTGCGGCTTGCATTTGCAGCCGGGGTCAAGCGCCTGGGCCTGTTTCACCTGAACCAGGAACGCACCGACGACCAGATGGATTCAATCGTAGACGAATGCCGGCAGATCATCACCGAAAAGGGCCAGGCCCTCGAATGCTTCGCCGTGGGCACGGACATGACCTTTACACTATAAATGTATTCAGTTCTACGAATTACGTGTAAAGCCGATTCGAAACGCCCTCCCCTTAAACTTGCCATTTCAGACGCAACACTGAATCATACCACCATGATCGAACCGATCGAACACGCCGCCGACGTTCTGAGCACCGCCAAACGGGTCGTGGCCCTGACCGGCGCCGGCATCTCCGTGGAGAGCGGCATTCCGCCCTTTCGCGGCAAAGGCGGCCTGTGGGAAAAGATCGACCCCATGAAAGTCGCCCATATCGATGCATTTCTGGACGATCCGGAGACCGTGTGGAACTTGCTGATCAAAGACATGAAGATCCTGCTGGACACGGCCCGACCCAACTCCGGACATGCCGGGCTGGTCGATCTGGAACGGCTCGGCATCCTGAAGACCGTCATTACCCAGAATGTGGACGGCCTGCATCAGATGGCGGGTAACAGCGACGTCATCGAATTTCACGGCAATTTCGCCTGGCAAACCTGTCTGGACTGCAACCGGAGCATCAAAACGTCACAGGTGGATCTGGCGCAGATGCCCCCACGATGCAGCTGCGGCGGCATCCTTCGACCCGACTGTATCTTTTTCGGCGAGATGATCCCCCATGAGGCGCTGGTCAGATCCCAGCAGGTGTCGGCGGCCTGCGATGCAATGCTGGTGATCGGCACCTCAGCCATGGTTCAGCCGGCAGCCACCATGCCATTCATTGCCAAGCACAGCGGCGCCGTCATTATCGAGATCAACCCCGAACCCACGCCGCTCACTTCGCGCATCAGCGACCTGCCCCTGCTGGGCGGTGCCGGCAGCATCATGCCCCGGTTGATCGAGGCGATCCGGAGGCGAATGCCCGCCATCTGACAACGGATGTTTTCACAGGTTCAAGGTTCAAAGGTTCCTAAATTCATTGCAAATATCAACCGTTGAGCCATCAAACCTGGACTTTTTTTGCGACTTTGGGTAAAAAAATCAAGGCACAGTGAGTTGAATCATAGGTAACCTTTCCAAATTAATAAGATTGAAGGAGCCTCTGTGACTCATCTCATCCATCAGGCTTCAGTAAAAAAGCAACCTTTGACCCCTTGAACCTCTGAACCCATAACCCTGAACCC
>JAGTUY010000481.1 GCA_018224455.1 Desulfosarcina sp. | reverse complement strand
GAGGTTTGGAATTTTGACTTTGAGTATTGTCATTTGTTTGTCTTTTGTTATTTGTTTTTTGGGATTTGTTTTCATGCTGGGTGCTGGGTTCAAACCCAGAAAATCACAACCTTCAAATCCCAATTTCCAAACAAATTCCAAATTCCAATGGTTAAATCTCAAACAAGGTCAAAGACCAGCAGAGGTTTGGAATTTTTTGTTTGAGTATTGTCGTTGGTTTGTCTTTTGTTATTTGTTTTTTGGAATTTGTTTTCATTCTGGTTTCTGGGTTCGCGCGGCCTGAACAAACCGTCCCCGATTAATGCTAAGCATATATAGGGTTTTCTCCGCTTCCCCGTTCTGGGCGAAACCGGTGCGGCCGGAAACACCCTCGAAATCGTTGATCTGCAGCAGCGCCGCTTTCAAGTCTCGCCTTGAATCGGTGGCGGTTTGACGCATGGTCTGAAATACCATCATGGCACTGTCGTAGGCGACGGCTTCGATGAAGCCCGGAACCCTGCCGTAGGCCTGCTGGAATGCCGCCACGAATGGTTTGACCGTTGCGGACTGGCTCTCGGCAAAGAAGCCGTCGGCGATCAGCGTGCCTTTCATGTACTCGCCGGACATTTCTAAAAGGGTCTTCGAGTTCCACAGGTTGGTGCCCAGCAAAACCACATCACGGATATCGTAATAGGCCAGTTGCGGTATGATCAACCCCGCTTTCTTAGGCGCATCAGGGATGAAGACCGCATCAAATTCAACAATGGGGTGCCATTGATCCTCCCTGTCCGAATGGTGTCGCCCAAGATTCTCAATGGCCTTTCGATCCAGGGGAATGCCGCTGATCCGCTCCACCGGGTCGGCGATCACATCTCGGGTGGAGCGATTTGCGTCTTCCATGAAGAACAGCGGCGACGGTTGAAGCCGCGGTATGCTGGTCAGCGTCAAATCCCTGGGGACATCATAGAAAATACCGGCCAATTTTTTTATGGGCTTGGCGAAATCCGTACCCTCGGGGTCATACCTCTCAACGCCGTTAACCACACCCCCATAATTGACCACCTGGTCCCAGAACAGGCTCATGTAGCGCCGACCGTAATTTTCATCGGGATACAGGATGGCAAACCGCCTGGCACCCATTTCTTCCACGGCAAATGACACCAGGGACCGCACCTGCATCTGAGGCGTGAGGAAATTTCTGAACACATAGCTGCCGATATCCGAAATCCCTTCTCGCTGGGTAAAAACGAGGATCGGAATCCCCCGGGCCTGTGCACTTTCGGAGGCGGCCTCGGCTGCAGACATGGGCCCCAAGATGGCCCCGACCTTTTGCTGATCGAGTTGCTCCACCGCCTTGGCGGCCGCAGCGGGATCGGACCGGGAATCCTCGACGATGATGGTGAAGGGAATTCCGCCACCGGTCTGACCGGACTGGCTCAGCGCCATTTCGATGCCGTTTAGGGCCCGCTGGCCGAATACGGCATATGCGCCGGAAAGGGGCAGCACACAGCCGACGGTAAAGGGGGTAAAGCGGGCGCGTTCCGTCAGGGTATGGATCATGTCTGACGCATCCGGATGGTCCGGGTGCCCGGGGAATCGCTGCACAAAAGCCTGGAGGACATCCATTGCATCATCATACTTTTCATCCAGAATGAATGCCATACCAAGCCGGTAAAGCAAGAGGCCCATGAGGCGTCGATCCGTCACCTGCGCGATCAACTGTTGGAGGTCATCGGCGCTGAGCTTTTCGGCGGTGCGCTTGAATTGGGTCCAGGCGACCTCCAGATCCGCACCGGAGGCTGTATTCCACGCCCGATAATAGAATCGAGCAGCTTCCAAATGGGCCCCCATCGCCTCATATGCGTCTGCAACGATAAAGAAAAACGGCATCCGCAAAAGCGTGGGGTCAGTGGTTTCGATGTAGGCGCGCCCATGGTGAACAACCGATTCAAAATCGCCGCCGTCGAACAGGATATTCAAGATTTCGAGCATGGCACCAGAAACCAGCGCGCTTGCCGGAAATTCACGGTTCAGCCTAAAAAAAACAGCGATGGCGTCGTCATCGCGGCCGGTGAGACGGTATACCCGTCCTATTTTGAACAGGGCGTCATCAACGAAAGGGTCGTCATAGGCTTCCCGTAAAAACAGGTTGTAACCGTCCAACGCCTCGGCGTACAGACCGTTGTCAAAGGCTCGCTCGGCGTCCTGGAAGGCTTGATTGCCCGGCATGGCGGGAACCGTCCCGGGGATGGAGATCGGCAATGGTTTCGGCGCACAACCCGAATAGACAACCATTAATAGGAGAATCACCGTTCGACAAATGGATGCCATTTTTATTTTCTTTCTGATAAGTTCCCCGCTCAAGGGATCCGTGCATAGCGGTTGCATAGGTTCCTGGGGCCGCAACGTGGCCTCGCTCAATCTACACAAGCCGATTTCATTGTCAAACAATAGTTCATCGTGCATCAGATTGTCTATGGATTGTTTTGGATGCCATCGTGGGTGCTTGACATCCGCCCGGCAACGACATTATAGTCGGGCAATCAAATGGTTACCATTCACCATGACGGTTTTCCACCTTCATCTTACAACAAAGGCTTTCCGCATGAAAAAACCAATCCCGGCCTTTATTCTGTCTACTGCGCTGTTGTTCGCAGCAACGGTGTGCGCTGAAATCTATAAATACACCGATGAAAATGGTCAAAAACGCTGGACGGACGACCTAAGCCAGGTGCCGAAGGAACAGCGTGCGGCGGCCCAGCGGATTGAAAGCGAAGATGAAAAACCGGCGGATGCAACAGCCGGGGACGCGCAGCGGACGCAGCCGTCCCCCCCCCTCGACGCCAAAGCTGCGGTTCCGGACAGTGGCGCGGCAAACGAAACCGCTGAACTGAGCCGGGAGGCGCTTGAAAATGAAAAAGCGGAATTAGACCTCATGTATCAGCAACTGCTGGAAGAGAGAGAACAGATTGAAAAGCTGACTCCCGAGGCGCTTAGCTTCCAAGCGCGGGCAGAATTGAACTACCGGATCACCGCATTCAACCAGAAAACGGAACAGTACGAAGCAAAATCCAACGCATTCAAAGAAAAAATAAACACCTATAACCAACAGATCATGTCCAAACGACCCGCCCAAGGAGGAAAACCATGACATTATCATCCAGTGATTTCAACAAGGCGGTATCAGTGGGCCGCCCTCCCAATATCCAGAAACGGTTTCCCCATTCGAAGGCGCTGCTGGTGGGTGGGAAATTCATCGACCTGGCGATGATCAAAAAGAAAAACGCCATCTGCATGGCTGCCAACGGCAGAAACATCTTTGTCATTCGGGGTGCACTGAGAGCCGCCCAGCGGGCAAATTCTGCATTGATCATCGAGATTGCCCGTTCCGAAGGGGGAGCCGATGCCTATTGTCCGGTCAATTATTGGAATATGGCCCGCATTGTGGATGCGATGTGCAATGAACTGGGCATTACCATTCCTGTGGCCCTGCATGCCGATCATTACGGCATCAAAAGCAAGGACGATATACCGGATGCCAAGATCGAAATCCCCACGATGTTCGAAGCCGGCATCACCTCCATTGCCATTGACGCCTCCCATCTCCCGGATGACCAAAATCTGACCACCAATCTGGAGCTGATGCCGTTCATTCCCGACTGGTCGGGGTTGGAGACAGAGATCGGTGAAATTAAAGGAAAATTGGGGCTGTCAACCGAGGCTGAGGCCCTTTTCCTGATTCAGGGGCTCAACGCGCACGGCATATTCCCCAACTGGATCGCCCTGAACAACGGAACCGTCCACGGCATCGAGGCCAGCGGCCAGGGCATCCAGGTAGACCTTACCCAACAGATCCACCAAGCGCTGGCGGGTTACCATGTCTCGGGCGCCCAGCATGGCACCTCCGGTAACAGTTCAAAGCGCCTTCGGGAGATCGCCAACCGCACCCACACCACCAAAGCCAACGTCGCCACCGCGCTGCAAATGATTTCGTGGGGACTCGATGTCAATGATGACGGCAATGCCGCCTTGGATGGCAACGGCGATTTTATCAAAGTTGCCGGTCAGGGCGTCACTGAGGCCATGTGGGCGAAGATGGTGGCCTATGCCGAAAATAAGGGGTGGAAGGGCGGCAACTATAAAAAGCTGAACCTGCCTTTCGAAAACAAGCTGCAGGGACTTCCCCGGGAAATCCGGGACAGAATGGAGCAGCGGGTGGAATCGTTCGTTACCAACATGCTCGTCAATGTATTCAATGCCCAAGACACCGCCGATCTGGCCATTGAAACCATCCTGGAAACCAATGGTTTTGATCCGGGTCCCAAAGCCGAACGAATTGAAGACCCAGAGGCGTGGACAGCGGAAAAAATAGCCCAGCGGGCCGCTTTAATCGTAAGCAACGAAAGCCCTGAGGGTGACTTTGACGACTGATCGAACCCGCTGAATCATGCCCCCCATTAAACTGGCGAGCCACTGCCCGTGTGATTCACCCGGCGGTGGTTTGTCGGTTTTTCTTATTCTGTACTGACACCCTAATCTCCGACTTCATGCCATTGTTGTGGTCGACGCCGAATTATCTTTTTTCTAAAGGTTTTTTCATGACCTGCCGATAAATGGTTCGGAGGAAGACATATGGTTATTCAAAGCTATCAGATCCATAACGTCCTGAATGTCTATCGAAGGCAGTTAAGCCTGGGAAAAGCGAATCAACCCCTGCAGGTGGGCAATCAGGATGCCAAATCGGATGCGATTACGATTTCAAAAGCGGCGAAAAACCAATCGATAATGGAAAAAGTGGCTGCCGGGGTGCTTAAAAAGATTACCGATGTTGACCTCGGATCAGATTTTGGCCAAGCGCTTTTCAATCGGGTTCAAGAGCTACCCAAAGACCTGGACACGGGCCAAAGGGACAATACATTTGTATTTAACACGATCGTCGGAGACAATCAAAAAGAGGCCCGATCCATCGCCGTTGACAACTCAAAGGGGCTGATGAATCGGCTCGATGAACTGGCCAAAGCGGCCATCAACCATAAAGCGGAATAGGCCATAAAAGGGACCGGCCGGCACTGGTGTCATCGCAAGGGAAAAACCACCGGGAACGGCAAAGGCATTTGTAGAAAACAAAGGGGGTATTGCCATGTTAAATATAATTGGCGAATCAGCCGTCAGAACGACGACACGTGTAGACAGCAACCCGGCTATGGAAAACAAAGATATCGCTCTTAAAAAGGTCGAAAAGGCAATTGAAGAACGTCCCATCGAGAGCCCTCAAGAAAGCGCAACGCCTGAATCTGATGGCAAGCAAAAAACCGGTGGCTACAAGGCGGATGAGGGGGGTATTTTCTTTGAAAAATACGATAAAAACGGGAACGTGATTTTTAGAACACCGCCGGAACAAAAGCCGATAGACGAGCACGTTTAGCCGTGAGATGCCCTTTTTAAGACAAAAGCCGGTAGTTTGCCGGCTTTTGTCACTGGCAGAAACGGCTGCTTGCCCCAAGATAAGCAATATCCGCGGTGCGATCACCCCACTTTTTCTTTGGCCTCGTCCCAGAGACGGTGCATTTCCCGCATGCTGAGGCCGACGATATCCCGACCCGCTTGAATGGATTTTTCTTCCATATAGGTAAAGCGTTTTTCAAATTTTTGAATCGACAGGATCAATGCGGTTTCCGGGTGTATGCGGGCAAACCGGGCGACGTTGACCATGGTAAACAGGATGTCCCCGAACTCCATGGCCGCTTTGTCGCCACCGGGTTTACATTCAGGATTGTTGATCTCCGTTGAAAACTCCTCCCACTCTTCCATGGTTTTGGCCATCACGCCGGAGATATCATCCCAGTCAAAACCGGTTTTGGCTGCCCGTTCCGAAACCATCGAGGCCCTGAGCAGCGCGGGCAGGCTCTGGGGGATGGAACCGAGGACCGAACGAGGCCCCGCCCCACCCTCTTCTTTCCGCTTGATGTTGTCCCAGTTTTCACTGACGGTTTCAGGCGTGTCGGCTTTCACATCGCCAAACACATGGGGGTGTCTGCGAACCATCTTTTCTACATTTTTTTCAACCACGTCCCCAAGGCTGAATTTTCCCGACTCCCTGAACAGGTTGACGACAAAAAGAATCTGAAATAGGACATCGCCGGCCTCTTCGCAAACGGCGGTCGAATCTTTGGATATGATGGCATCTACCAGTTCGTAGACCTCTTCGACCAGGTAGCGGGCCATGCTGTAAGGCGTTTGCTTTTTATCCCACGGACAGCCATTTTCACTTCTCAGGGTTTCAATCAACGCCTCGAGGCGCTCGATGGGTGTCGACTGGCCTGGTTTTAGCGGGTCTGCCAAGATTTTCTAAATTCCTTTAATTTGATGATGAAATTTTCTTTCATTTCCTTTGAAATCACCTTGGCCATCACTTCAGATACCATCGACACATGCGGGGATAGGGTCGCATTTTTGACGACCGGGGCACCTTTGGGCAAAAAGGCGGTCAGGACGATAAAGACCACACAGACCACCAACCCGCCTTTAAAAAATCCGAACAGGGCACCGCAGACCCGGTCCACCCACCCGAGGTAAGCGATGTTAAGCAGGTACTTGATGACCACAGCAAGGATTCCAACGACAATCACCACCACGCAGAAAACGGTCATGTAGCTGACAATATTGAGATAAGCGATATCGGAAATCCAAGGAGCGATCAACCGGGCCACATGGGGATAATAGGTATACGCGACATAATATCCGCCCAAAACGCCAATGATCGAAGATAGCTCTCTGACCAGGCCGCGAAAAATGCCGCGGATCAACCCATAGGTCAGGGTGGTGACAACAAGAATATCAAAAGGATTCATGGTGGTCCCATCGATGAGGCAACGCCGTTGCCCGAAACATGCATCTGCCAGTGGGGTGAAAGGACTCGCTCCGCTTCGCGAGCATTCCTAAAAAAACAAAAATATCAATAAAATCAGAATGTTTCTAATTGTTTAGGTGGGTAACGTTAACAGAGCGGTATTTCCCAGTCAAGCCTTTTCACCGGGGTCATCAAGGGAAATTTGGGGTTTGCATTCCCCTGAAAAGTCAGATATTCCAATGACGGCATCGGTATTTATGAATGCGGCCTGGCCGGCGGTTTGACAAATCAACGGGACCGATTCATATTGATTGGCGGCGACGCGTTTAAACGATGACAAGACACTTGCCTAACCTATGGATGAATGCACGCAAAGCAAACAGACCCGACTGACTTTTTCCGATATTGAACTAGCCCGGCAGCTGTTTGGTGAACAGGACGGGCATCTCAAGCGCCTTGCGGATCTGTCGGCCATTCAGGTTCATGCCCGGGGCAACACCGTGCATCTCAAAGGCGAAGCGATGGCAGTGGATCTTTCGCGGCAGGTGTTGGAGCAACTCTACGGCCTGCTCAAGGAAAAGTATCCCGTCTATCCCAATGATATCGACTACGCCTTGCGCGTATTGAAAGAGAACCACACCGCCGACCTGAAGAAGATCTTTCTGGATACCGTCTACATCACCTCGAAAAAACGGGCCATCACACCCAGAAACCAGAGCCAGAAGGCCTACATCGAAGCGATCCGCAACTATGACCTCGTTCTGGGCATCGGACCCGCCGGTACGGGGAAAACCTACCTGGCCATGGCCATGGCCGTATCCGCGCTATCCAAAGGAACGGTCAGCCGGATCATCCTGACCCGGCCTGCCGTGGAAGCCGGTGAATCCTTGGGTTTCCTGCCGGGAGACCTGACAGACAAGGTAGACCCGTATCTCCGGCCGCTCTATGACGCCCTTCATGACATGATGCGATTTGAGAAGGTTGCCGCACTGATGCAAAACGGGGTGATCGAAGTTGCGCCATTGGCCTTTATGCGGGGAAGAACACTCAACGAGGCGTTTATTATTCTCGATGAAGCCCAAAACACCACAACCGAACAGATGAAGATGTTTTTGACGCGGATCGGTTTTAACTCCAAGGCGGTGATTACCGGAGATATCACCCAAATCGACTTACCGGCAGGCAAGTCTTCAGGGCTTGTCGAGGCCAAAGCGATTCTAACCCCCATAACAGGGATACAGTTCATCCACTTTACCAAGCAAGATGTCGTTCGTCACCGGCTGGTCCAGGATATCATCAACGCCTATGAGTTGCTGGAAGCCAGTCGCATCAAGAAATAAATGGTCCGAACGATTCTGCCGACGGTTGCATCGGCAAATGGGCCGATGGGCTGATCGGATGCACCAAGTGACAAAAAAATGATTCGTGACCGGAAAAAAAAACCCATCAACCATTTTTTGAGCCTGAACCCTCATATCCGTTGGGCGCTGCTGGTGCTCATCCTGGTTGTATTTACAACCGGCCTTTACCCGGGAATCGTCATCAAAAAGCACCGCTATAACAGCGGTGATGTCGTTAAAAGCGATATCAAGGCCTCAGCGGATTTTTTCATTGAAGACATTGCCGTCACCCAAGCCCACCGCCGCCAGGCGGTGGACAGCGTGCTCCCTGTCTACGACCTCAACCCGAAGATCCTTAAAGGCACGGTTACCCACCTGAACGAGGCCTTCGATCAACTGCTGTCGATATACGAAACGGAAACCAAAAACCTAAAAACCAGCACAAAGCGCTTTCCCGCCCCCCTGTCGGCTTCGGACAAGGCACCGGTTAAACCCGCCGATGTCCCGGACCTCCCGCAGGTATCACTGGCAGAGCGAATGCTGGCAAAAAAGGGCCTGCTGGAAAAAGCAACGGGTATCGAAATCAGCAACGAGGCGTTCTCCATTCTCATCGAACATGGATTCGCAAAAGAGATCCCCAAACTGTTGAGCACCATTATCACCCAGGTGCTCTCCGCCGGCGTGGTCGCCAACAAGGAGGTCCTTCTCAAGGACTCAGAAAAGGGAATCTCCCTGCGTAACGTGGAGACCTTGACAGAAACCCATGTGTTGAACCTGAAACAGTTTTACGGACCGGATCAGGCCAAGACCATGGTCCGGGTTGTCGGCGACCCCCTGCTCAAAGGAATGAATTATGCCCTGCTGAATCTCATGGTTGAATTTTCCCAGCGGCTGATTCAGCCGAACGTCACCTTGAACAGCCACGAAACCGAAGCACGCAAAGAAGTCGCGGCACAGCAGATCAAGCCGGTCCTGTATATGATTAAAAAAGGCGAGATGCTGCTCCGGGAGGGCGAGCGGGTCACGCCGCTCCAGCTTCGCAAACTCGAGGCGATGGAAGGCCAGGCCGACGCCCATCAAGTGCCGCTTGCCGGTTCCGGCGCCGTGGCGCTGCTGGCCGCCATATTGATCATTCAGTACCAGGTCCGGCTCAACCGTCGCATGGAATTCGCCAACACCGGCAACAAGGACCTGCTGTTTCTATCGTGCATCATGGTCTCATTCATTATCGTGGTCAAAATTTCAACAACCCTGCCCGATGCCTGGTTTCTCGGCCTGCCCCTGTCCCGCCCGGCATCTCCGGTGGGTTTCGGCATTCCCCTGGCCGCCGGTGCCATGATCGTCTGCCTGTTCATGGGACGGGAAACCGCGCTGATTTTTGCGCTGGTCCTGGCGCTGTGCACATCCATGCTGCTTCAGGGCGGCCTGGAAACGTTCATCTATTTCATTTTGAGCTGCACCATGGCATCCTGGTGGCTCCAGGATTGCCGCGAAAGAAAAATCATCATCAAAACCGGTGCAAAGCTGGGACTGCTCAATGCCTTTCTCGCCGTTGTCATCCATGTTTATATGGGTACCGCCTCATGGAGCACGCTGCCTTTTGACCTGACGGTGGCTTTTTTGGGAGGAATCGGTGCCGGAATCATCACCGCAGGTATGGCACCGGTGGTGGAGATGGTGTTTCACTACACCACCGACATCACCCTGCTGGAACTGGCCAACCTGGACCGGCCCATCCTGCGCCGGCTGATGCTGGAAGCGCCAGGCACCTATCACCACTCCATGGTGGTCGGGTCCCTGGTGGAGGCGGCGGCCACGGAAATTGGTGCCAATCCTATTTTAGCCAAAGTGTGCGGTTACTATCACGACATCGGCAAGTTGAAACAGCCCCTTTATTTTATCGAAAATCAGACGGACGGCCGGAACAGGCACGACAAACTGGCCCCGTCCATGTCTGCCCTGATCTTGATCGCCCACGTCAAAAACGGCGTTGAAATTGCCCGGGAGCACAAACTGGGGCAGGTGATTATCGACAGCACCCAGCAGCACCACGGCACCAGCCTGATCAGTTATTTTTATGAAAAAGCGAAAACCGTTAAAGGCGAGGATGCGGTCAACATCGATGATTTCCGGTATCCGGGACCACGGCCCCAGACCCGGGAGGCCGGGCTAGTCATGCTGGCGGATGTGGTTGAAGCGGCCTCACGCACCTTGGAAAACCCGACCCCGTCAAGAATCCAGGGGCTGGTTCAGAACCTGATCAACAAAATTTTTTCCGATGGCCAATTGGACTATTGTGAACTGACCTTAAAGGACCTGCACAGAATTGCCAGCAGCTTCAACAAGATCTTGAATGGCATCCACCACCACCGGATAGAATACCAGGACAGCGCCAATCTGACCTCCGGAAAGGCTAAAAATGGAAGTGCTGATCGAAAACCGGCAAAACCGCCACAAACTTTCAAAACAAAAGATTCATACGACCGCCTTGCGCATTTTAAACGCCTTGGGCTATCCTGATGCCCAGTTGTCCATTCTGATCGTAGATGACACCCGGATTGCGGAATTCAACCTGACCTATCTGAACCACGCAGGCCCGACCAACGTCATCGCATTTCCCATGCAGGAGGGCCCGTTCTCTGAAATTTCACCGGACCTTCTTGGCGATGTGGTGATTTCTGCCGACACGGCCTATCGGGAAGCCGTTGAAGCCGGCATGGAGATGGCGCAGCGTTTCAACCAGCTGCTGATTCATGGAATTCTTCATCTGACCGGCTACGATCACATCCATTCGGAGGAAG
Organism: Desulfosarcina sp.; assembly: GCA_018224455.1. Taxonomy (GTDB): domain Bacteria; phylum Desulfobacterota; class Desulfobacteria; order Desulfobacterales; family Desulfosarcinaceae; genus Desulfosarcina. The sequence goes on along the minus strand of JAGTUY010000481.1, from coordinate 4,593 downwards.
CGGCGGCGGTCATGGAACAAAAAAGCAATCAACTCATGCAACGGATTGAAGAGGAGGAGTGAACATGGCAGGTCTGGCAGTCAAAATCGATCATATCGCCACGTTGAGGGAAGCGCGGAAAGCGAACTATCCGGATCCGATTGCAGCCGCCATAATCGCCGAACTGGCCGGAGCGGATGGCATCGTCTGCCATTTGCGCGAAGACCGGCGGCATATGCAGGACCGCGATGTCCGGCTGCTTCGCAAATTGGTCCAAACCAGGCTGATCCTGGAGATGGCGGCCACCTCGGAGATGGTTGGCATTGCCCTGGATGTGCGGCCGGAGTTGGTCACCCTGGTTCCCGAAAACCTCGAGGAGATCACCACCGAAGGGGGGATGGACCTGATGGTTCACAACAACATCGGCGAGACCATCGGCGCCCTGCAGAACAATGGCATCCCCGTGAGCCTTTTCATCGATCCGGAGCCGGAGCAGATCAAGCTGGCACACCAGGCCGGTGCTAACATGATAGCAATCCATACCGGTGTTTTCTGTGAAGCCACCGGCAATGCCAAACGCAAGCAGGCTTTCGCAAGGATCGTGGACGCCGCCAAACTTGCCAAAAAGCTCAAACTGGGCGTCAACGCCGGCCATGGGCTATGCTACAAGACCATCAAGGCGTTTGACGGGTTGTCGGAAATCGATGAGTACAGCATCGGCCACAGCATCGTTTCCCGGGCGGTTCTGGTGGGATTGGACCGGGCGGTAAGGGAGATGCGCGACCTGATTAACAGCCTGTAATATCGAGGCAGTCCAAGGTTTTCGTCATGCCTGCCCCGGATCAAGCCAGGGATGATGGATTCCTTATCCAAAAATTTCAATCGCCAAAAAACAAATGACAAATAAATCACAAAAGCCAAAAAACAAACGCCAAAGAAATTACAATATCCAAATGACAATCAATCCTTGTTTTTGCCCTTTTTTGAGATTTAGATATTGTATTTTGGATTTATTTGAGATTTGGATTTTGAAATTTGTTATTTATCTAAGATTTTTTTTACAGCCTACGCCTTTTCAACAGCACCGATTGATCCAGGTCAGGCTCTCAAAAAAATGCCCCAAGGAGAAAATCGTGTATCTGGTCACGGCAGATGAAATGCAGCGGATGGATCGAGCCACCATCGAATCCTTTGGCATCCCGGGCCGTGTGTTGATGGAAAATGCCGGCCGGGGGGCGACGGCTTTTTTTTTGGAAACGGTCCACCGCGATCACCCCGGCGCCGTGGGCATTGTTGCCGGCCGGGGCAACAACGGCGGAGACGGGTTCGTCATGGCTCGATATCTTCACCAGAAAGGCATCCGGACGACGGTGTTCCTGCTCTCGGTAAGAGACCGGGTCAAAGGGGATGCCGCCGCCAACCTGAAACTGCTGGACACCATGGGGGTGCCGGTGGTGGAATTGGCCGATGCTGCGGCCTTTGAATCCCGCAAGTCGCTGATGCGCAGGCAGCACACCTGGATCGATGCAATCCTGGGTACGGGGCTCTCATCGGAGGTCAGGGGATATTTCAGAACGGTAATCGATTTCATTAACCGACAGGCCCGGCCTGTCTTCGCCGTGGATATTGCCTCCGGTCTCAATTCAGACACCGGGCGGGTCTGCGGCGCCTGTATCCAGGCCGCTGCCACGGCCACCTTTGGTTTTGCCAAGGTCGGCCACCTGTGCTATCCGGGACGAACCCTCACCGGTCAATTGAAAATTATCGAAATCGGCATCCCGCCACACCTCGCCGCAAAGATAGGCTGCCGGCAGCGCCTCATCGCACCCGGGGCCCTGAAGAATGAAATCCCTCGACGATCGGCGACGGCCCACAAAGGCCATACGGGCCACCTGATGATTCTGGCCGGTTCTCCCGGGAAAACCGGGGCCGCCGCCCTGACCGCCGCGGCAGCCATGCGCACGGGAGCGGGATTGGTGACCCTGGGGATACCCCAATCGCTGAACCCGGTGCTGGAGACCATGGTCACGGAAGCCATGACCGTCGGACTGCCTGAAACAGCGGATGGCGTTCTGGACGAATCCGCCCACGAATCCATCATTTCGCTGATGGCGGGGAAACGCTGTCTGGCCATGGGACCGGGGTTGGGGACCCACCCATCGACGGGCAGGCTGGTCGGGCGATTGATCGAAGAAAGCCCGGTGCCCATGGTCATCGATGCGGACGGCCTTAACCTGATTGCGGAGCAACCGTCCGTGCTTTCCAGGCGACGATCGCCCGTCGTGCTCACGCCCCACCCCGGAGAGATGGCCCGGCTCAGCGGCAGTCCAACTGCGGCTATTCAAGATGACCGCATCGGCCATGCGCGAGCGTTTGCCGAAAGACATCAGGTGCATCTCGTGCTCAAAGGGGCAGCCACGGTGATCGCCCAACCTGACGGGACCGTTTTCGTCAATGCCACCGGCAATCCGGGTATGGCCGCCGGCGGGATGGGAGATGTGCTCACCGGCCTGATTGCCGGCCTGGTCACCCAGGGCATGGAGGCCGGCGCCGCCGCCCAAACCGGGGTGTATCTCCATGGAGCGGCCGCCGACCGGATGGCTGCAAAAAAGGCGCCGGTCGGTTATCTGGCCACGGACGTCATCGACACCCTTCCAGAGGCCATGGCTGACCTTCTCACCGGCGGGAACCATCTTCCCTGGCCCGAAAGGGACCTCCTGTTCTGCCATACAGACGCTATCGGAAAATGAACGGCAGCCCCTCATCCCCGCATCACCAAGATGCCCGCGTGTTCGAGACCCATGCACAGGACCAAACCGCCGCCTTGGGCCGAGCCATGGGCCAACGGATGAATCATGGCCTCGTTCTGCTGCTGTTCGGCGATCTGGGCAGTGGGAAAACGGCATTTGCCCAGGGACTGGCCCGCGGACTGGACGTTCCGTCATCCTTTATCGTTACCAGCCCCACGTATACCCTGGTCAATGAATACCCCGGCCGACTGCCTTTTTCTCATGTGGACCTCTACCGCCTGCCAACACCGGTGGATCCGGATGAAATCGGGCTGCTGGATCTTTTCAACGAAGACGGCATCGTCGCCGTCGAATGGGCCCAGCGTCTCCATCCGACGGACCGGCCCGCCTGCCGGATGGACCTGTTTTTTACGGTCACCGGCGAAACCGCCCGGTCGATCCGCATGATTGCGTATGGACTTGACCCATCGGATCTGCTAAATGACATCGACGTTTGCTCACCACGCCAAAGGTAAAAGATTATGGCATTGATCGTTCAAAAGTTCGGCGGCACATCGGTCGCCGATACCAAGCGAATCCGAAACGTCGCCACCCGTGTGCTGAAAACCCATGCAAAGGGAAACGATGTGGTGGTCATCCTGTCAGCCATGGCCGGTGTGACCGACCGCCTGATCGGCCTGGCCGGCGAGGTCACCGAAACCCCCGACCGGCGTGAACTGGATGTACTGCTGGCCACCGGCGAACAGACCACCGCTGCTCTGTTGGCCATGATGCTCAAGAGCATGGGGCACAAGGCCCAGAGTCTGCTGGGGCACCAGGCCGAGGTTGTTACCGACTGTGAATACGGCAATGCCCGCATCCTCGAAATCGGGACGAACCGGATCAAACGCCTGCTCGCCGAACAGAACATCGTCGTGGTGGCCGGTTTTCAGGGAACAGACATCCAGGGCAACATCACCACGTTGGGCCGCGGCGGGTCGGACACCTCGGCGGTGGCCATTGCTGCCGCTTTGAAAGCCGACGTCTGCGAGATCTATACCGATGTGGACGGCATCTACACGGCAGATCCGAACATCTGCCCGCGGGCGAGGAAAATCAAAGAGATCTCCTACGATGAAATGCTGAACATGGCCAGCCTCGGCGCCAAGGTTCTGCAGATCCGTTCGGTGGGATTCGCCAAGAAGTACAATATCCCCGTGCATGTCCGATCATCATTTTCAGAGGAGGAAGGCACCATGGTTGTTCAGGAAGATTCCGTAATGGAGCAGTTGGTCGTTTCGGGAGTGACCCATGATCTGAACCAGGCCCGCATTACCCTTAAAAAAGTTCCCGACCAGCCGGGGATCGCGGCCAAAATATTCTCACCCATCGCCGAGGCCGGGATTCTGGTGGACATGATCATTCAGAACACCCGTGCCGCCGGTCAAACGGATTTGACCTTTACCGTACCCAAGGCGGACTATAAGCGGGCCATGGAGATGCAGCAGCGATTGGCGGAAACAATCGGCACCGAGGAGGTGTTCGGCGACCCCCATATTGCCAAGGTATCGGTCATCGGGGTGGGAATGAAAAACCATTCGGGTGTGGCTTCGCTGATGTTCAACGCCCTGGCCCGGGAAAACATCAACATCATCATGATCAGCACATCCGAGATTCGCATCTCCTGCATCATCGAGGAAAAGTACACCGAACTGGCCGTCAGGGTCCTGCATACCGCCTTCGGCTTGGACAGAGAAGATTGACGGTTTCGTAAAAAGCCCGGTATCTGCGTTACGCTTCATCCCTCGTCACTGCGGCGTACGATGAGTACATCTCATTTTAAGGGATTTTGCAATCCTTGATCTCGGGCCTTTTACGAAACCGT
>JAGTUY010000480.1 GCA_018224455.1 Desulfosarcina sp. | reverse complement strand
TCCGAAACCTCCCCGAGGTGGGACAGCCAGGGATTCAGCCGGACCAGTTCCGCCTTGGCCGATGGCTGGGCGATCAGGCGGGTGAGCACCTGACGCTGAAATTTCTCGCTCAATAGACCGAAATCGATAATTTTGTCGCGGGTCATACGGGTGAAAGCGTGCTTTGAGGCATCCGCTGCAAGATCGTGTTTGTATCGCTCAGCCGCGATATCGACTGAACGGTGCCAGTCGCGGGAAAAGGCGTGCACGTCGATCCAGGTCAACGGAATATCGAAGCGATCGTACAGGCAGGCCAAGTTAACCCCGTTTTCCTCGAAATCCGCACAGACCTTGGCGAGTCGTCTTCCCCACAGCAGCTTACCTGCCGTCCAGGGTTCGAGAAAAGCCAGCCCGAATCCTTCGGAAATGCTCGTGGTCACCATTGATTCCGAGTTGCCGATGAGTGTCGGAAAGTCGACCCGAGTCCCCACTTCGAAATCGATCCGCAGATGGTGTCGCCGCACCCACACGACCCAGTCCCCGTAGCTGGCCCTATCCCCATGACTGTTCGGCGGTTGGGTGACGGCAAGACGTTGTCCGTTTTTAAAGCACATGGACAACAAAATGGCCTCACCCAGGTTTTTGCGCCGAATGGCGCGGACCGGGTAGAGAATTTGCGGCTTCGTGAATCGGCACGGCTTGGCAGCAAGGTCACCGATGGCGTTGGGAAGGTGGTGAAGGCCGGCGCGTTCGAGACCCGCGCCATTCAGGACTGCGAAATCATGGACATTGATGACCCCGTAATGGCAATCGGCCGGATAGTCCTCCTTGAAATACAGATCTGCCCGCCCGTCCTCGGCGAAGTCATGGATTTGCAGAAAAAGGTTGACCCCGGCCTGCTGCAGCCGTTTAATGATTTTGAGAAATTGCCGATTTTTGGCCAGCGTTGGGTTGTGGATATGCAGCACATCGCATCCGCCCGGCCACTTTGCCAACAGCACCTTGATCAACCTTTCGGCGACCACCTCCGCCGCCGGCGGTGCTAAACCCGGCTGGTCGTAGCCCAACCCGGGGATTTCCACCACCTGGCAAGGCAATTCGGCGGTCGCTCGGTCTCCAGTCAAGACGACGGCGTCACAGTCTTCATGGAGGACGGCCGAGACTTGCCGCTTAAGGACAGTGGTGACCCCCCCGGTCTTTAAATGATAGTGGACAAAGGCGATCTTCATGGAGCCTCCGCAGGGGAAACCATGATCAAGGGCCGCTTGTCGGAATGATCTCGGCGTGGTTCGTTATTGTCGAGTAACCGGAACGCTTTGTCAACCGCCGATGGCCGCGTTTAAAAGGAGGTGTGATGGCGGGGAAAAATATCGGTTTCGTGTCCACACGCTTTGCAGGAACCGACGGGGTCTCCCTGGAAGCCGCCAAATGGTCGGAGATTTTAGAAAGCGGCGGCCATCGCTGTTTCTGGTTTGCCGGTGACCTTGACCGGGATCCGCAGCGGAGCTTCGTTGTCCCGGAAGCCTTTTTCCAATATGAAACGAATCAAATCATTGATGCGGCCATCTTTGGCAGCAATCGGCGAAGCCCACAAACAACCCGGGCGATTCATCATCTGGGAGCACGGCTGAAAAAAAGGCTTTATGAATTTATCGATCGGTTCCAGATCGAAATGCTGGTGGCGCAGAATGTACTGACCATTCCCATGCACCTGCCGCTAGGGTTGGCCATGACCGAACTCATTGCCGAGAGCCAGATTCCCACAGTGGCGCATCACCACGACTTCTACTGGGAACGGACGCGCTTTTCGGTCAATGCCGTGGGCGATTACCTGCGCATGGCTTTCCCGCCCAACCTGCCGAACATCGAGCACGTGGTCATCAACTCTGCAGCCCAGGAGGAACTGGCCCTGCGAACGGGCATCTCATCGGTGGTCATTCCCAATGTGCTGGACTTCGAAAATCCGCCCCAATATGACGAAAAGGATACCCACGCATTTCGACAGCGCATCGGTCTGACAGCGGAAGACTTCCTGATCCTCCAGCCGACCCGCATCGTGCAGCGCAAAGGCATCGAGCACGCCATCGATCTGGTTCACCAACTGCAGGATTCACACTTCAAGCTCATGATTTCCCACGAGGCCGGCGACGAAGGCTTCGAGTACGCCGAATGGCTCACCGAACATGCACGCGAGCGGGGGGTGGACCTTCGTTTGATCGGTACGCGCGTTCCAGACGCACCGGACCGGCCGACACTCTGGGAACTCTATGCGCATTCCGATTTCATCACCTACCCCAGCCTGTATGAAGGCTTCGGAAACGCTTTTATCGAGGCGGTGTATTTCAAGAAGCCACTTCTGATCAACCGCTACGCCATTTTTGTGCGCGACATCGAACCCAAGGGATTCGACCTGATTGTCATGGATGGGTTCCTGACCAAAAAAAATGTCCAGAAAGTCCGGGACGTACTCGAACAGCCGGCCCTGCGGGAACGGATGACAACCCACAACTACGCCGTGGCCGCACGCCACTACTCCTACGCCACGCTGCGCCGAAAGCTGGACAACCTGATGGCCACCTTCTTCGGTGTCAACCAAACGGTTTCATAGGCACCGATGGGGATCTCACCGGCTTTGAACGGCTTGCCGCCGAGAAGTTCGGTAACCATGCAATGCGATTCCTCGCCCGGCAGACCTACGCTCAGGGTGTCACTGGAAAAATTGGTCAGCGCATACACGGTCTGATCCGGGCAAACGCGTCGCAGCCCGAAAACCCGTTCGTCGAGGAAAAGCCTTTCCATACCGGCCGACGGATGAAAAGCAGGCTGGTGGGAACGTGTGCGGAGCATGCGGAGATAGGGGTAAAAAATCTGCGCCCGAAACCGCTGCGGATCTGCCAGCTGCGCACAGACGGCGTCGACCGAAAGCCGTTCGCGGTTGATGGTTCTTGGCCGTCCGGTTGTGCAGACCCCTTCAGCCCAGTTGCGCGAACCTAAGAGACTGTGGATGTATACACCGGGAACCCCGGGGAGGGCCAGAACCACCGCCTGGGAGGCCAGGAACCGGGCAATCTGAAGCCGATCTTCCAAAACAGCTGGATTTTTTAGCGCATCCAGGTAAGTGATGTTGAGCTCATAAGGGCTGATCGTACCGTCCGGATTGCGTTTTTCAGAAACGAAGCCGCCGTTTCGGCGAACCCGATCCGCCAGCCAGGCTATTTCCGATGCGGGCAATATTCCCTCCAGGGGACGAACACCGATGCCGTCATGGGAGGCGCTAAAATTAAAAAAAGTCGTTCGTGCCGATGGCGCAGCCAGAGTTTGGACCCAATCGGAAATAACGCGGGCATTGCCTTTGGCCAATGAATAAAGCAGCAACGGGGGCAAGGAAAAATTATAGACCATCTGGGCCTCATCGCTACCGCTGCCGAAATAGCTGATGTTTTCGGCGTGGGGCACGTTGGTTTCGGTGACCAGCGTCACACCGGGTGCCGTCAGGTCCAGGATCCGACGAAACAACCGGACCATGTCGTGGGTCTGCGGCAGATGGATGCAGGCCGTGCCGATTCGCTTCCACAGGTAGGCGATGGCGTCCAGCCGAATGATCCGGGCGCCCTGGGAAATATAAAAAAGCAGCACCCGCACCATGTTTTCCAGCACGTCGAGGCTCTGGTAATTCAGATCGATCTGATCGGCGCTGAAGGTGGTCCACAGATGAACCCGCCGACCGGATCGCTTCTGGTATGCGGTCAACAGGGGCAGGGCCCGGGGCCGGGTCACCGCCGAGAGGTCTGCCGCCGGATCGACCTCGATGGCCAGTTCATCGAACCCCTTTTCATCTGATAGATAGGACTGGAACCATTGGCTTTTGGCAGACACATGGTTGGCCACGAGATCGACCATCAGCTTGAACTCCCCACCGATGGCCTGAATATCGCTCCAACTGCCCAGGTCGGATCTGACCGCGTGAAAGTCCTCAACGCTGAACCCGTCGTCGGACGAATAGGGGAAAAATGGCAGGATGTGAATGCCGGAAAACACATCTTGAAAATAATCGCCGGCAAACCGATGCAGGGTCTGGAGCGGCTGTTCGCCGTTTCTTAACAGGGAGTCGCCGTAGGTAATCAGGACGGTATCGGCCTGGCTGAAAGGATCTTTTTCTCCAGACGATGACTCGAAAGAAAAGGAATCCAGCACCGTCGAAAGCCGTGCAAAGGCCCTGTCGCCCTTTTCCCGCCCGTAAATCCGGTGTAGCATCGATTTCATTCAGTTTTTCCGAAGGCGCAAAGGATCACCCACCGCAAGGCTGGATTAAGACGTTGACATCTTCGGTTTTTTGATGTCATTTTAATGCAACTGCTTTGCGTACCGATGCCGTTGACCTCAGACCGGTCATACGCTTTATCCGACCCCGCAGGTGTGGCGATGTATATTCCCTTCAGCAACATTCATAACATCGGCTTTATTTCCACCCGATTCGCCGGAACCGACGGTGTGTCCCTGGAAACAGAAAAATGGGCCCGGGTGTTTGAAAAAGAGAGATTCCATTGCTTCTATTTCGCCGGAGAACTGGACCGAGACCCGGCACAGTCCTTCCTGGTTCCCAAGGCCCACTTCATGGAACCGGAAATCCGGACGATTTTCAATACCGCCTTTGGTTCTACGGTCAACCAGGTAAGGGATCGTAAAATGACCACGACGATTCACGCCATCAAGGAACACCTTAAGGACCGGCTATACGATTTTATTGAAAAATTCAATATCGATCTTCTGGTTCCCGAAAATGCGCTGACCATCCCCCTTAGCATCCCTTTGGGGCTGGCCATTACCGAAGTCATCGCGGAGACCGGCCTGCCGACCATTGCGCATCACCACGATTTTTTCTGGGAGCGGCGGCAGTTTAAAACCAATGCGGTGTGGGATTATCTCAATATGGCCTTCCCTCCCCATCTGCCGCCCATCCGTCATGTGGTCATCAATTCATCAGCCAACAACCAGCTGGGCCTCAGGACGGGTATTTCCGCGACCCTCATCCCCAATGTCATGGATTTCAAAAATCCGCCGCCACCGCCGGATGACTATGCCGGCGACGTCCGCCAGGCACTGGGTCTCGATCCGGATGAACGCTTGATTCTCCAGCCCACCCGGGTGGTGAAACGCAAAGGAATTGAAAATGCCATCGAACTGGTCAGTCGGCTGGGTTTGAAAGCCCGTTTGGTGATCTCACACGCCTCCGGAGACGAGGGACACGACTACGAGCAACGGATCATCGACTACTCACGGCGCATGCAGGTAAACACCCTGTTCGTCTCGGATATCATCAATGACAGGCGTGGCATAACCGCGGACGGTCGCAAAATCTACACGCTGAACGACATCTATCACCACGCCGATTTTATCACCTATCCCTCAACGATCGAGGGCTTTGGCAACGCTTTTTTAGAAGCAGTCTATTTTCGAAAACCGATCATGGTTAACTGCTACTCGATCTACACCTTCGACATCAAACCCAAAGGGTTCACGGCCGTTGAAATAGACGGATATGTGACCGATGATGCAGTCGATCATACCCGGGCATTGCTCGAGGATGAAAAACTGCGCAAAAAAATGGTGGAGACCAACTATGCGCTCGCCGAAAAATTCTATTCCTATGAGGTGCTTCACGATAAATTGATGAACCTGATGGTGTAGCGGGTTCGGTTGGATTGGTTTAATCAGTTTGTTGGTTTAATTGGTTGAGTGGGAAAAACAGGTTGCGATCCATTCAACCCATTCCCCATAAAAAGTCGAGGTAAGGTCATGGCACTGTATTTGGTTCAACATGGAAAAAGCCTGCCAAAAGCCGAGGATCCTGAAAAGGGGCTTTCAGGCGAAGGAAAGATGGAAACCGAACGAATTGCCGACGTGGCGGGAGGATATCGGGTACGCATATCGAAGATCCTTCACAGCGGAAAAAAACGGGCTCGTGAAACAGCTGAGATTCTCTCCATGCGGTTATCTCCCATGAGTGGGAGCGAGTCGGTCGAGGGTATGAACCCGATGGATGATGTCCGCACTTTTTCCGACAGGCTCG
>JAGTUY010000479.1 GCA_018224455.1 Desulfosarcina sp. | reverse complement strand
CTGAAACCCTCTTCTATTCATTGACAACAACCGTTTACACATTATTTTTACGGACATGTTCACAGGAATCATCGAAGGTTTAGGCACCATTTCCGCCATCCACCCGTCTGGTCAGGGAAGCCGGATGACAATCCTTGCGGATTTCGATCTTAAAGGAACCCGCATCGGAGACAGCATTGCCGTAAACGGCGCCTGCCTGACCGCTGTGAGCCTCCAGGCGAGAAGGTTTAGCGTTGACGTTTCGCCCGAGACCTTGAAGCGAAGCGTATTGGGCAGGATCAAGCTCGGTGAACGGGTCAATCTGGAACGGGCGCTGCGGCTGTCGGACCGCCTGGATGGCCACCTGGTTTCAGGTCACATTGACGGCATGGGCACCCTGCGCGAAAGGAAAACGCTGGCCAACGCCATCATCATCACCTTCGGTGTGGGGCCATCCCTTTCCCGATACATGATCGAAAAAGGGTCCGTGGCCGTGGACGGCACCAGCCTGACGATCAACCGCTGCGACAGCACCACGTTCGCGGTAAGCATCATTCCCTACACGGCCGGCCTATCCACCATCGGCTTCAAAAAGGAAGGAGACGCGGTCAACATCGAAACCGATATGATCGGAAAGTATGTTGAGCGCTTTGTTATGAACCATGGACCGGCAGACCGCGAGGCCGACAAATCCGATGGTGGCGTCGATATGGCCATGCTGGCCAAGTCCGGTTTTATCTGATCAATTAACGCCTTGCAGGAGAAAGTTCCACCATGCCGAAAATTACCATCGACCAGGCCATCGAAGATATCCGCAATGGCAAAATGGTCATCCTCGTCGACGATGAAGATCGGGAGAACGAAGGCGACCTGACCTTGGCGGGGGAGAAGGTGACCCCCGAAGCCATCAACTTCATGGCCAAGTATGGCAGGGGCCTCATCTGCCTGTCGCTGACCGCTCAAAAATGTGCCCAGTTGAACCTGCCCATGATGGTGCAAAACAACACCAGCCCTTTTGAAACCGGTTTCACCGTCTCCATCGAGGCCAAATGCGGGGTCACGACCGGGATCTCTGCCGCCGACCGGGCCACCACCATCGCTGCTGCCGTGGCTGACGACGCCAAACCCGGCGACCTGACCCGGCCGGGCCACATATTCCCGCTGCGGGCGCGTGATGGCGGTGTCATGGTGCGTGTGGGTCAGACCGAAGGAAGCGTGGACCTGGCCCGACTGGCCGGCCTCAGGCCGGCGGGCGTCATCTGCGAAATCATGGACGACGACGGCACCATGGCACGCATGCCGGCGCTTGAAGAATTCAGCGGGCAGCACGGCATCGGCATCTGCACCATCGCCGATCTGGTGGAGTACCGCATCCGAACGGAAAGCTTCGTCCACCGGGCCGCGGAAACCATCATCCCCACCCTCCACGGCGGCGACTTTAAAATGATCGCTTTTGAAAACGACGTGGACAACCTCACGCACATCGCCCTGGTAAAGGGGGAGATCGATCCGGAAACGCCCACCATGGTGCGGGTGCACTCGGAATGCATGACCGGTGACATCTTCGGCTCCATGCGCTGCGACTGCGGTGACCAACTGCACAAGGCCATGGCGATGGTAGCCGCCGAAGGATCCGGTGTGATTCTCTACCTGCGCCAGGAAGGCCGGGGCATTGGCTTAATCAACAAGCTCAAGGCCTACGAGCTGCAACGTTGCAAAGGCATGGACACGGTGGAGGCCAACCTGAAGCTGGGGTTCAAGGACGACATGCGTGACTACGGCCTTGGCGCGCAAATGCTGGTCAACATCGGTGTGCGCAAGTTGCGCCTGTTGACCAACAACCCTAAGAAGATGGTCGGGCTTCAGGGCTATGGGCTCAGCATGGAGGAACAGGTGCCCATCGAGGTTGAGCCCAACGAATACAACCGGTGTTATCTCGAGTGCAAAAAGCTTAAAATGGGCCATACGCTCAGTTTTGAAGAAACCGTAAAACATCAATAAGGAGAGGAAAACCGTCCTATGCCGAATATCATCGAAGCCGGCCTGGTCGCCAAAGGTAAGCGGTTCGGTATCATTGCCAGCCGTTTCAACGATTTCATTACCGACCGACTCGTGGGCGGCGCCGTCGATGCACTGACCCGCAGCGGTGCCGAAGACGCAGACATCGATCTGGTCAAGGTGCCCGGTGCCTTCGAAATTCCCATGGTGGCCATGCGCATGGCCAAAAGCAGCAAGTATCATGCAATCGTCTGTCTGGGAGCGGTTATTCGCGGCGCCACGCCGCATTTTGACTATGTATGCGCCGAGGCCTCCAAAGGCATCGCCCAGGTGGGCATGGAGACCCAGGTGCCTGTCATCTTCGGCATTGTCACCACAGACAGCATCGAGCAGGCCATCGAGCGTGCCGGCACCAAAGCGGGCAACAAAGGCTGGAGTGCGGCCGTCGCCGCCATCGAGATGGCCAACCTGATGGAGACGGTGGACAAGGGGTGACCATGGGAACCCGCCGATTGTCCAGAGAACGGGCCCTGCAGGCACTATTTTATATGGATATGCACCGGGATGCGGTGGAGGACCCCGTTGGACTGTTCTGCAGCAGTTTTACCCAGGACAAACCCACCCAGCCGTTTTTCCACCGTCTGGTGGACGGGGTACAGGAAAACCGCAAAACGATCGACACGGTGATCGAACGGTTCTCGAGCAACTGGAAACTCTCGCGCATGTCCTGCGTGGATCGCAATGTATTGCGCATCGCCGTATTCGAGCTGCTCTATTGCGCCGACATCCCTCCCAAAGTTTCCATCAACGAGGCCATCGACGTGGGGAAGCGCTTCGGCACCGACGAGTCCGGCGCCTTCATCAACGGCATCCTGGACAGCATCCGACTGGCCATGGAAGCAGACACCATTTAAGGAGGAACGCATTGATAATACGTCAAATGACCCTGGGCCCCATTCAGGCAAACTGTTTCATTCTGGGATGTGAAGATACGCGTCAGGCCGTGGTCATCGATCCCGGGGACGATGCCGACCGCATCCTCACCCGCTTGGCCGGGGACAGGTTGACCGTGGTTCATATCATCAACACCCATGGCCACTTTGACCACGTCGGCGCCAACAAGCGGCTCAAGGAGACGACCGGTGCAGATATTCTCATCCACGGTGCCGACGCCCCCATGCTCACCCAGTTGTCGGCCACGGCGGCCGCCTGGGGTCTGGCGGCGGAAGACTCACCCACGGCGGATCGGCTGCTGGAAGACGGGGATACCATCTCCTTTGGCACCCATACCCTGAAGGTGCTTCACACCCCGGGCCATACCATCGGCGGCATTTGCCTGTACGTCGAACACACCCACGCGGGCGCCCTGAAAAAGGCGGTATTTGTAGGCGATACCCTCTTTGCCGGCTCAATCGGCAGGACCGATTTTCCCGGCGGCAATTTCGACACCCTGATCAACAGCATCCAAACCAAGCTCTTTACCCTTGATGAAGACGTCACGGTTTATCCGGGACACATGGGCAACACCGCCATCGGGGTTGAAAAAAGAACCAACCCGTTCTGCGGGATGGGATAACACCAAAGCATGCTTCAATCCATAATCAGAAAAAAAACCCGCCGCATTATGGTGGGCGGCGTTGCCGTGGGTGGTGGAGCACCCATCAGCGTCCAGTCCATGACCAATACCAAAACCGATGATGTCACGGCCACCGTGGAACAAATTCATCAACTGACGCTGGCCGGCTGTGAAATCGTCCGTGTGGCAATCCCGGACCTGTCCGCTGCCGATGCGATTCCCCGGATCAAAAAACAGATCACCATCCCCCTGGTCGCGGACGTCCATTTTGACCACCGCCTGGCCATTGCATCGGCCAGGGGCGGTGCCGATGGCCTGCGATTTAACCCCGGCAACATCGGCAGCCGAAGGCACATCAAAGCCCTTGTCGATTGCGCCAAAGACCACCGGATTCCCATTCGCATCGGCGTCAACGCCGGCTCCCTGGAAAAGGATATCCTCGAGGCGCACGAGGGTGTCACCGCTGCCGGCATGGTCGCAAGCGCCCTGCGACATGCGGCCCTGCTGCAGGATTTGGATTTTCAAGAGATCAAGATATCCATCAAGGCATCGGACGTGCCCCGAACCCTTGCGGCCTATCGACTGCTGTCGCAAAAAACCGACCTGCCCCTTCATGTGGGTGTTACCGAAGCCGGGTCTCTCTATTCGGGCATCGTCAAGTCGGCCCTGGGTATCGGCACCCTGCTGGCCGAAGGCATTGGAGATACCCTGAGGGTCTCCCTCACCCGCGATCCGGTGGAGGAGATCCGGGTGGGCTACGAAATCCTGCGGGCGCTGGATATCCGCCACCGCGGACCGGAGATCATCTCCTGCCCCACCTGCGGACGATGCGACATCCCCCTGTTTGACATCGTGGACAAGGTGGAAAAAGCGCTGATGACACGCACCACCCCGGTAAAACTGGCGATCATGGGCTGTGTGGTCAACGGCCCCGGAGAAGCCCGCGAAGCAGACATCGGCGTAGCCGGGGGCTGCGGGGTGGGTATTCTGTTCAAAAAGGGGAAGGTCGTTAAAAAATTTCCCGAAGACCGGCTGGTGGAGGTGGTTCTGGAAGCCGTGGACGAATTTGAAAAACAAAACCATACCCATTCAACAAAACCAGATGTCCGTTCAGGGTTGAGAGGTTCAACGGTTCAGGATTCATCGAAGATCTCAACCAAGGGAACCCTGAACGGTGAACCCAGAACGGTGAACGGTTTTAAAAACAGGTAGGACACACACATGGGGAAACCGCAGAAAAACGCCATCTCGCCTTCGCGGGATGAAGATTATCCGGAATGGTATCAAGCGGTCATCAAAGCTTCCGATATGGCCGAACGCGCACCGGTGCGCGGCTGTATGGTCATCAAGCCGTGGGGATACGCCCTGTGGGAAAACATCGTGGCCCGGATGGACCGCCTGTTCAAGGCAACGGGCGTGAAAAACGCTTATTTTCCGCTTTTCATTCCGGTCAGTTTTCTGGAGAAAGAAGCTGAACATGTGGACGGGTTCGCCAAAGAATGCGCCGTGGTCACCCATCACCGGTTGGAAAAAGGGCCCGGCGGCGGGCTGGTTCCCGGCGGTCCCCTCACCGAGCCCCTGGTGGTCCGTCCCACGTCGGAAACCATCATCGGCGATTCTTTTTCCAAGTGGGTCAGCAGCTACCGCGACCTGCCCCTGCTGATCAATCAGTGGGCTAACGTGGTGCGCTGGGAAATGCGCACCAGGATCTTCCTGCGCACCAGCGAATTCCTGTGGCAGGAGGGGCACACCGCCCATGCCACGGATACGGAGGCGATCGAGCGGACAAAGATGATGCTCAAGGTTTATACCCGCATGGTCCAGGAGGATCTGGCCATGCCGGTCATCGAGGGCAGCAAGACGGCAGCGGAGCGCTTCCCCGGCGCCGTGGACACCTTGTGCATCGAAGCCATGATGCAGGACCGCAAAGCACTGCAGGCAGGCACCTCACACTTTCTGGGGCAGAACTTCGCCAAGGCCTCCAATATCCGGTTCCAGACCGAGAAGGAGACCGAGGACTTCGCCTGGACCACGTCATGGGGGACCTCAACGCGTATGATCGGCGGGCTGATCATGACCCATGGCGATGACGACGGCGTCATCATGCCGCCGCGGGTTGCACCGGCGCACGTGGTGCTGCTGCCCATTTTCAGGAACCCGGACGACCGGCAAAAAGTGATGGATTACGTCAATGGAGTGGCCGCGGCCTTGAGGGAGATGGCCTACGCTGGCCGGGATCTGGTGGTGGAAGTGGACGATCGGGATATCGGCGGCGCCCGGGGCTGGGACTGGATTAAAAAAGGCATCCCGGTGCGGGTCGAAATCGGACCGCGGGACATGACCGAAGACTCCGTGTTCGTCGGCCGTCGCGACAAATCGCATCGCGATAAAACGGCGATGAAGCGTGAGGCCTTCGTGGCCCAGCTGCCAGGCATCCTTGACGACATTCAGGGCCGCCTTTACGAGCGGGCCTGCCGTTTCAGGGATGCACACACCCGCACGGTGGATAACCGCAACGATTTCTACGACTGGTTCACGCCCAAGAACCTCGAGAAACCGGAGATCCACGGCGGCTTTGCCATGTCCCACTGGTGCGGTGATGAGGCCTGCGAGGCCAAAATCAAAACGGATCTCAACGTCACCATCCGTTGCATTCCGTTAACGGCGCAAAAGGAGCCAGGCGCATGTATCTGCTGCGGGAAACCCAGTCATGCGCGCGTGGTATTTGCCAAAGCATACTAATGATTCGAATCACCGACATCCTTGACAAGGTTCTTGAAAATCACCCGGATGCGGACGTAGACATCGTCGACCGGGCCTATATTTTCTCGGCCCGGGTCCATGACGGCCAGATGCGGCTGTCCGGCGAGCCCTATCTCTCCCACCCGCTGGAGGTGGCCGGCATCCTGGCGGAAATGAAACTGGATTCGGTAAGCATTGCCGCCGGCCTGCTTCACGATGTCATCGAGGACACCCATGCCACGGAAGAAGAACTTGAAGAGATGTTCGGGCATGACGTTCTGCACATCGTCTCCGGCGTCACCAAGCTGAGCAAGCTGCCCTTCAACAGCGCCCAGGCCAGGGAGGCGGAAAGTATTCGCAAGATGCTGCTGGCCATGGCCGACGATATCCGGGTCGTCCTGATCAAGCTGGCCGATCGTCTCCACAACATGCGGACCCTTCAATTTCACAAAAGCACCGCCAAGAAAAAGAAGATCGCCAGGGAAACCCTGGACATTTATGCGCCCATCGCTTCCCGGCTGGGCATCTACTGGATCAAGAACGAACTGGAAAACCGATCCTTTCAATTCCTGAATCCCGCGGCCTACGAAGATATCCAACGCCGGGTGGACAAAGATAAGGAGGACCGGGAAAACTATGTGGAAACCGTCAAGCGCTACATTCAAAAAAAGCTGGACGAGAACGGTCTGAACGCCGAGGTCAGCGGGCGCTACAAGCATTTTTACAGCATTCACCAGAAAATGTTGGTCCAGAACCTGCCCTTTGAAGAAGTCTACGACATCATCGCTTTCCGGAT
>JAGTUY010000478.1 GCA_018224455.1 Desulfosarcina sp. | reverse complement strand
TAAATGTAATCGTAACTGGATCGGATCTCTTGGCGACCATTGCAATTTGAGCCCTGCTGCCACGTTTGGATAATTATGAGGTGGCGATATTGCCCCTAAGGTGGGCCGATCACTGATACCAATGTCTGATACCATAGTTCTGCCATCTTTATATACCCAGCCGTATTTGGGTGAAGTTGGTGAGGCTGAAAATTGTCACCTATGTCAACCTGACGATCAAGCCCGGCTCCTGTCTGCATATTTAAAAGAATTAGTGGGGCATACTGATCAATTCTCTTTCGAACCATCGTTGCAAGTGCTTCATTTTAAGAAAAACCAAGACGACCGGTCATTCAGATCGGATTGACAATTGACCCATTGAAAGGATTATGATCATGACTGATACACTGTTTTCCCCCTACACCCTGGGCGCGCTGAACCTGCCCAACCGCATGGTCATGGCCCCCATGACCCGCAACCGGAACGATGAAAACGGCATACCCAAACCCATGGCGACCACCCATTACGTTCAGCGTGCCACGGCCGGGCTGCTGATTACGGAAGCCACCCAGGTTTCGGACAAGGCCAGCGGGTACATGTTTACCCCAGGCATCTACACCGAAGACCAAGCACGCGGGTGGCAGATAGTAACCGATGCGGTTCACGAAAAAGGCGGCCGTATTTTTAGCCAGCTGTGGCATACCGGCCGGGTGTCCCACACCCTGCTTCAACCGGCCGGGGGAGATCCCATCGCACCGTCGGCGGTCAAGGCGGAGACCATGGTGTTCACGCCCAATGGTTTCGAACCGCCCACCATGCCCCGGGCGCTGACCACCGATGAGATCCCCGTCATCGTGGAGCAGTTTGCCCACGCGGCCAGGCTGGCAAAAAGCGCCGGATTCGATGGCGTTGAAGTCCACGGCGCCAACGGTTACCTCATCGAGCAGTTTCTGAAGGACGGGTCCAACCGTCGCAAGGATTCCTACGGCGGCGACATTCCCAACCGGATGCGCTTCGCCCTGGAGGTGGTGGCTGCCACGGTCGAGGTGTGGGGGCCGGGCCGGGTCGGATTTCGCATTTCCCCGCGGGGGGTCTTCAACGACATGCACGACTCGGACCCGCTGGCCCTTTACAGCCAACTGGCGGCGGCGCTGAACGACATTCCCCTGGCCTACCTGCACCTCATCGAACCGCTGCCCGGCCATCCCACGTTTAAGAGCCAGGAGGGCGTTGAGCCCGTGGCCGCCGAACTTCGCAAGATCTTCAAGGGCACCCTGATGATCAACGGCGGTTACGGCAGGGACACCGCTGAAAAGGCCGTCGCCGAAAAGGTGTCAGACCTGGTGGCCTTCGGGGTCCCCTACCTGGCCAATCCAGACCTGGTGGAACGCTATCGCCGCAACGCTCCGCTCAATGAACCGGATCAGGACACCTTTTATGGCGGCGATGAAAAGGGGTACAATGATTACCCGTTGCTTTGATTTCAAATGTGTTCTTTGAAAAGCATCCTCTGTAATATGGTGCCCAAGGATTACAGGTTGATCCGGCATGAAGAGGCAGTATCCATGCTGCATACGTCGGATTTTTTCCATAGACGCGTTCTTAAAAAACGGTTTAAGCTCTGGATCAGCTGTGACTCGATCATAGAACTTGCTGATAAGCTCAGCTGGACGGACCACAGCGGTCAATGACAACATTGATTCCGAATTTCCAGTGAATAAACCTGTGTGCTGTCACTGCGGCTGCAGGGATCGGATGAAGCTCACTTCATTGCGATAGCGCGCGATGGTGCCTCGGTGGGCGGGAATCGGGTTTGCGGGCGTTGGCGGTACGGCCAGCCGAATTCGGCGATCGAAGGGGGTCCGGCGAACGTTCAGGTTGAAGGCGGTGACCATCAACGACTCAAGATTGATGGCGTCCTGCAGGTTGTAGGCGAGCAGGGTCTCCAGGGCCTGCTGGTCACGGTTGCGCAGATAGGCCTTCCAGAGCACCACCGCGAACAATCCGTCAATGTCCTCGAGATCGCCGCGGCCCATGCCCAACTGCGTCTCGCAGCGCTTGAGCCCGCCCTTTAACCCCAGGCCGGCCAGCACGTAGCGCAGGTCGATATGGGCATGGTCCAGCCTCATCCCAAAATACCGCTCGATCACCGGGACGTCGAAGCACTTGCCGTTGTAAGTCACCAGGAGCTTGTAGCGGCGGATGTCGTCGATGAAGTCGTCCAGGTTTTGTCCATTCACGTACGTGACCATCGCCGATCCGTCGTACACGGCGATGGTGGAGATTGTGCAGTCTGCCTCCAGCCCCGTGGTCTCGATGTCCAGGTAGGCGGTCTGGCCACGAAATTCGCTGAACAGCCGCCACTGCTGGCTGGCGGGCAACTGCCGGGCGAAGAAATCCGGGTTCCGGCGATCCAACTGGTGTCTGGATTTGGTCAGCACATCGGCAATTGCCGCCCGTTTGGATGCCGACAACTTAAGGGTTGCATCGTCGAAGAAAGCATCCCAATCTTCCACACCGGCGGCCCAGAAGCCCTGTTCGGTTTTCGGTCCGATGCCCGGGATATGCAAAAAGGTTTGTCGAAGCATGCAATATCAACCTGAATTCGTGCCTTTCGGCCGCAACCCCTTGTCAGGATTTGGCTTTCTGTTCTTGAACGAAAGCCTCCAACTCAGCCGCCTCGTCGGAGCCCAGGTTTTTCAGGACCTTCGGCTTTGACGGCTTTTTCATACTGACGGGCCGCTTTTTCGTATTAGCCCTGCTTCTGATAGGATTCGCCC
>JAGTUY010000477.1 GCA_018224455.1 Desulfosarcina sp. | reverse complement strand
CTTGAATATCGCCATGACCTGCCGGCAAAGCAAGCCGAATTGTTCCGGGTACAGGCTCTGGGCGCCGTCGCTCAATGCTTCTTCCGGTTGATGGTGGACCTCCACCATCAACCCGTGTGCATTGGCAGCCACCGCCGCACGGGACAGGGGCAGCACCTGATCCCGTCGACCGGCGGCGTGGCTGGGGTCCACCACAATGGGCAGATGGCTCTCTTTTTTGACCACCGGCACGGCGGACAGATCCAGGGTGTTGCGACTGTGATGGACGAAGGTGCGCACACCGCGCTCGCACAGGATCACCTGGTGATTTCCCTGGGCCATGATGTATTCGGCGGCCATGAGCCACTCGTCAATGGTGGCGGCCATGCCCCGTTTTAGCAGGATCGGTCGGTAGGACTCGCCGGCCCGCTTGAGCAGGCTGAAGTTCTGCATGTTCCGGGTACCGATCTGGACCACATCGGCATAATGCTCCACCAGGTCGAAGGTCTGCGAATCCATCACTTCGGTGACCACCGGCAGACCTAAATCCTCCCTAACCCGGGCCAAAATTTTGAGTCCCTCTTCCCCGAGGCCCTGAAAGGAGTACGGGGAGGTTCGCGGTTTGAAGGCCCCGCCCCGGAACAGATGCGCACCGGCTTTTTGGACATGCCCCGCGATGGTCAAGGCCTGGTCTTCACTTTCGATGGCACAGGGTCCGGCAATGATGGTCAGGTGGCCGTTGCCGATGGTGACTTTACCTACCTGGATCAGCGTGTCTTCGGCTTTTGTTTCCCGGCTGACCAGTTTATAAGGTTTGGTGATGGGCACTGCATCCTTGACCCCAGGCAGTCCGATAAACATGGCCGCATCCACGGGACCTTTGTTGTTCAGCACGCCGATGGAAACGCGATCGCCACCGGGAATAGGCCTGGCGGTGCATCCCCGTTCTTCAATGACCTTGACGACCTGGTCGATCTGCTCGGGTGTCGCCGATTTATCCATCACCACCAGCATGTTATGCCTCCTTTGGAAATTGGGACCCGGTTTGCCACCGCGGCCTGAAAAAAGGGCCCGGTTAACCCCGCGGCCCTTTTAACTGGAAATGGCATCCATCACCGTGATTGTCAAACGCTTTTTCCAATGGAGGTACGCGGCGATAATGGGATCGAACCGCGCCTTTATGAGCAAATGTAAAAAAGAGGCTTGACTTGGGGTGCGTTGCCATTATCATAGTTCCCAAAAAAAGGAGCCCAAACATGCCGATCTTCGAGTACCAATGCAAGGCCTGCTGCAATCACTTCGAACAACTGGTGTTCTCATCGGACACCGAGTCCGTGTTATGTCCCGCATGCAACTGTGGAAACGTGGAAAAGCTGATGTCAGCCGGTGCCGTCCGGCCCCATGGCATTCCCACCGGTTCCGGCGGCTTCCAGCCACCGCCCTGCAAACCATCTGCCGGCGGCTGAGGCATTTAATCCTGCTTTTCCGGTCCGGGAAAGTTCACATCGATAGAAAAAAGCTCGCCATCAAGCCGAGCTTTTTTCTTTTCCGTCAGCCAGGCCGATTCCCATGGCCGCCAGTTCCGATTCGACCCGCAGCGACCAGCCTTGATTGGCTTTGGGATTGGCCGGACTGGGGTGGGTCAGTCTGCCGGTTTTCAGATGCATGCCCTTCAATGCATGATTAATCCGTTTTTCGGCAAAACCACCAATCCCCACCACCCACTGTGGCTTAAAAACGTCGATGGATCGTTGAAGCGCCACATCGCAAATTTGGAAAAGCCGCTTTTTTTCAACCGCCGGCAGTTTGTCGGGTGTGCGGTTGCGGCCGCTGGCTTCCATGAACACCAACGGGCAGTAATTGAGTACGAAAAACTGTTTGAAAAAGGTGTTAGGGCCCCCATACCGCTGTTTGGCCCATCCCCACAGGCGTTGGCCGCTCACCTCCCTGCGCGTGCATGAAAAGCCTGAAATCGGCCGTTTGGGGTGGATGTCGACCGGCTGCGAAATAGGGGTGTTGATGCCCATCCACCCGTCGACCATCTCCACGTCACCAAATGGCACACCGGTCTGAGCCATGCCAAACGGGCCGGGATTCATCCCCACCAGCACCACCGCTTTGGCCGTGTCGCCAAAACAGGCCACATAACGGTCATAACCACTCCTGGCGTAGATCAGCGGATGATAGGTATGGGTCACGGGAGCCGAAAACGTCAGCCGCCGGACGCTTGCCACCAGATCGTCGGTAATTGCAGCGATAGCGGCAGCCAGGCCGCCGTCGAAGAAGGCCATCTTCCTGATCATCCAATCTTTTCCCGCAATCAATTCCAGTCTGGAGTTGGATCGGGTGCTGTCAATGATTTTAAAGGCCATCAAAAATCTGTTCGGTGTCGTCGGCAGTTCCATCTGGCTGAAGGATCCTGCTACCGGGGAGGTGGTGTGCCGTCAGGCAGCAGGCTTCCAGCGCAAGATGGTGACAGCGTCATTATACCGGAGACCCGGAAGGACATGCGCCATTTTCGAAAGGAGATTGCACAAATCCTGAACGCTTCTGCGAAAACCATCGAGGCCCACCGCAACCGCCTGCGTAAAAAACCGGGGTTGACCAATCAGCGGATCCAACTCCGCGACTGCCTGATGACCCTGGTTTAATCATTCAATGTCAACGATGGTTAGGCTGGCCCTATCAGTTCGCGAATCTTTGCTAACAGTTGTGTATTGGAAAACGGTTTGGTGATGTAGGCATCGGCACCCATGGCGATCCCCTTGGCCATGTCGGCATCCCGGTTTTTGGCCGTGAGAAAAATGATTCGGATGGATTCCCATTCGGTCCGCTGTCGAATCATCTGGTAGATCTCATACCCATCCAGATCCGGAAGCATGATATCCAGCAGGATCAGATCGGGATCAACCTCGTCGATTTTTTCGATGGCTTCTTTGCCGCTCTGGGCCAGTCTGGGCAGGTACCCTTCCTTTTCCATGAGAAATTGTAACGGCACCAGAATGCTCAATTCGTCATCCACAATGAGAATCGTTTTTCGATGCATTCGACTGCTCCCAAGGGATAGATGGCGCTCCGTCCGTGATTTGGCAGACGGAGAGGTTCATTGATCCGATTAGATGACGTGGTCTACGTATAGTAGATTTTGGATGGATGCACAATCGGTTGTGAAAAATAACGGGGAACCGCAACGCTTTACCGGCATGGGTGAGTGGTCAGCCCCATCGGTCCTTACCGTTGAACACCGCCGTGACCGCCTGACGATAACGGTCGAGGGAATCCGCTTTACGGATCCGTTTAACGATTCGCCGACCGTCCGGGAAATCGGCTGCAAAATAGCGCCAGAATCCCTTCATCCGGTCCAGTACATGACCCGGCCCGGAAAACCGGCGACAGTATCCGACCACCAGATCGTCGTGGAATTTCGCAAAGCGTGCATTCCCGTGGCCGATCAGCCGGGTCCCCGATTGAATCATTTCAGGCAGAAACGGGTTAGCGATAAGCCCCCGCCCCAGCATCCAGCCGGAGGATGACGGAAATCGGGATTCCAATACGTGAAACATGTCCAGGTCATTGATATCCCCGTTGTAAACCACGGGGTGCGAGATCCGGGTCAGACAGACGTCGAAAGCCTTCAGATCCACTTTTCCCGCATACATCTGCACCCCGGTACGCGGATGAACAATCACCCGAGAAAGCGGGTAGCGGTTGAAAACCGGAATGAGATGATCCATCTCATCGCCTGAAAACCGCCCCAAACGGGTTTTAATGGACAGATTGCCCGAAAATCCACGCAGCGTTTTGTCGAGCATTCGGTCAATCACATCCGGGTGCGGCAGCAACCCGGATCCCCGCATTTTTTTGGCTACCATGGGGAAAGGACACCCCAGGTTCCAGTTTATTTCCCGGTAGCCCAGATCGAAGAGCGCGTTGGCAAGGCAGATAAATTCGTCTGGATTGTTGCTCAGAATCTGGGGGACGACCGGCAGGACTCGATTGTCAGCCGGTGCCAGGTCCCGCAGGTGAGAGGGTTTGATGGACCGGCCCTTGATCGATGTGACAAAGGGCGCCACCGCCTCGTCAACACCTTCAAAATGACGCTTAAATGCGCTCCTGAATACCACATCGGTAAAGCCGCGCAATGGGGCGAGAATCAGGTGCTTCATGGTCATTGCAGCCATGAAGCGGGTGCTGCCAGGCTCAAGTAACAATCGCCCTCTTCGAAAATCAGCCGCTTTTTAACCATGGATTTGAAAAAAGCCCGAATCTGTTCCGGACTGTGGGCGGCAAACATCCCGGCCACCTGTTTGAGTGCGCGGGGGATATGGCAATAGCGGTAGATCTCGGCCGAGATTCCGGTGAGCCGATGCCTGACGGTGGCTTGCATGGGCAAATGCTGGTCGATGATGATAAACCGGCCGCCATCGCGAAAGGCCAGTGCCGGTTTGCCGCCGGTCTGCCGCTGCAAGGTGTCGTAATCTTTTTGCCATTGACGGGTTTTCTTTTCCACTGTTCGCCATAATTTCAGTTGGCGTGTCCGATCGCCGCGATAGCCCTGAATCATGAACCGGAGGTTTGCTGCCACCGGCTCCGGAAAGAGTTTTTTCAGATTGGGATGATTGAAAACGGACCGGATATGGAACCGCCGGGCAAACCGATATGTCGGACTTTCCAGGCCCAGCCAGAAACTGACGGTTTTCAGCGGCCGGTACCAGCGGGCAAATGCAAGGGAATGAAGGGTTTCATTGACATCTTGGTCATCGCTGCCGGGGAAATGAAGCATCAGATTGGACGCGTTGACGATGCCCAAGGCCTCACAATGCTTCATCAAGCTCAGGTTGTCGATGACCCGCACACCTTTGTTCATCTTGGCCAGCAAGTGGCTGGAAAGGGCTTCGATGCCCACCTGAACCGTATCCACGCCGGCCAGTTTCATTTTCCGAAGCAGCGACGGGGGGGTATTGGCCCGCAGTTCGGTGAAGATGGACAGATCCCGGCCCAACCCCCTGATTCCATCGAAGATCGACGAGGCCTGTTTCATCGGGAAGGCGTTGTCGGCAAAGGTCAGGGAAAGGACTTGATGCCGTTGAGCGAGGTAGTCCATCTCTAGGACCACTTGCTGCGCGCCTTTGGTACGATATCCCTGCCACTGCAGGTTCAGGTTGCAGAAGGCACACCCTCCGAACTGGCCCGCGGCATCCTGTCGGTGCCACCAGCATCCCCGAGAGGCTTCAACGGGGAGAACAGGAAAGAAGCGGTGATGTGGAGAAAACCCGGCCAGCATGTTGAAGTAGTCATCGTAGTCCGGTGCAGGCAGGCGGTCTAATCGATGCAGTTGACAAAACCGATCCATTTCGCCGGGCTTGGTATCCGCGGTAAAGAGGCCGTCGGGGAGCCCAGGTATGGACCGCGGGCGAGGGGCGGTCAGATGGCGCAACAGACCGGCCAGGGGACGCTCCCCCTCTCCCACAACCAGGTAATCAATATGCGGAAAAACATTCAGCAGGTCGGCGGACCGTTCCCCCGAGAAGGAGGACCCGCCCACAACCACGGGCAGCGAGGGACAGATGTCCTTGATTTTTGAAATCAGGTAAAGGGAAGCAGTGACTTGGCAAAACGAGATGGTAAATCCGACCAGGTCGAGTGCCGACCAATTGATTCGCTGGAGCCAGCCGCCCATGACGCCTTTCACCTGGCGGACCAACTGCTGAAAATCATCGGTCGCCGCGTCCCCCCGTTTTAGCGTCCGGGTGTATAGTGATTCGGCCAAATGGGCATGCTCGGGATAGAGCAGTGCCGAGAAGACGGCCTCGGCCCGCCAGACCCGCCGGGAAACACCCTGATAACGGTCGTATCCCAATGCCTGGGCCACCTGCAGGAAAAGGTGGCAGGCGTCCGTCTGAATGTGCGGCAGCGTTTTGCGCAGATAGGCTTTCAATGCCCCCAGCGGCAAGGATGGACGGTTAAATAGCGGCCAGGGCGCGGAAACCAAAAGCACCCGTCCCTGGATGGCCGTTTTCTCTGCTGGCATAATTGCCGGGACTATCCCGCCCAACCGGATCGAACCAGCAGCCGTTGGGCTCTTCGGTCGGCGGATAAATTAATGTTATTGATGATATATCTAAACTTAAACAACCGATATGAATTTGTATTTACGAAACCATTGATATATCCACCCGGAGGCAGTGGGTCGCCGTATCCGGAAAACATGTTCAGCTGCAGCCGCCCGTTTTTCACCACGGCCGCCAGGTTGTTTTTTTTCAGGTCGTCATGTTGACCGTCCAGGGCGATGGACACCCGGGTAACGCCATTGACCATTTCTCGGGAAATAATTTGGCCTACCACGGTTCCCATGAAAACCACCGAGGAATCGAAAATCAGCGGTTCACCGTCAAATACCACCCCAACACCGGATGGATTCCCACTTCCGATCGGTTGTACGGAACAACCCGGGAGACCCATCAGCATCACCATCAAGATAAAAAATGCCGTTTTTTTCATTATCCCTCCACAAAGCGTAATGTGTCATCGGACAAGTCAAGCGAGCATGCGCAAGTATCGGTTGGCGAACGGAAGGTTTTCATATGCTGATCTCGGTTACCCGGCATCTAAGGGTTTGCCGGTAGACAGTTTGACGGTCAGGGGCAATACGTGCATGTCGCGAGACACTTCCCGGGTGCGGCCCAACGCCCATTCACCGCATTTTTTGCCATTGATCATCCGGGAATCGATCTGCCGGACCACGCCGGCGACATCGATAATCGGGTGCCGCATAAACACCTCGGGAAGGCCGTAGGTCAGGTTGCAGGCCAGACACTTTCCGGGGCGTTGTTTGAGCTGAAATTCGAAATCAATCTGATTCTCCGTTTCCCCGGCATAGGCGAGGGTGATATCATAGGCGCCTTCTGACGCATCACCCAAAAGGGCGGCGAAAAACCGATCCGCACGGTTCGACGGGAAGATTTCGTCCAGTATGGGTTGTTTGAAAATCGTCTTGCAAGAAGGTGTGGGCATTAATTTTTGTTCCTCAGGGCTCAATCAAACGCCACATCGTGGCCGTCACCTGAAAGGTCATCTACACCAGCGTCCTTTCAAAATCAACCACCCTGGCAACGCCGCTGCCACGACGCAGGCGTATCATTGGGGTGAAGTTCCTTCGAGGTAGTGCCGGCCCAATCGGCGGTGGATAACCGGCAGCGCTTTCATCGGAGGCGGGACATAACCGAATATCGTTTTCAAAAACCGTTCGGTGATCCGGTAAGTTGCGCCCCACAGCAATTCTTGGTCACCATTATGGCGATGAATGAAACAGGGCATATCCCGATACGGCATGTCCGGTATTCCGGGGGTGCCTGTCTTGAACGAGATACGATACCGTGCATAGTTGCCGGCATCAAAAAACGCCGCCAAAGGAATGGTAACGATTTTTTCGACTTCCCAGTTGGGGAAAAAGCGTTTCTGGTGGTTCACCCATCCCACCATCGGATAAATGGCCCGTTTGAACATGACCAGGTGCTGAGCGGGCATGGGGCCTAAAAATCTTACCCCGAGTGGATTGAGCCGCATCTCTTCGAATCCTTCCCGCAAAGCAGCGGCCAAGAGCAGGGCCAGCTTCGGAAAATCCGCCTTACGGTATCGCCGCCACCACCAACCATGCGGCCAACGGGACAATGGCATTCTCGGCAGATTGAGCCATCTGGCCAGCAGACGGTCGATGAACGGCGCGATGCCGCCACCCGGGCAGCACAGGTCACCGGCTTGGCGAACACGCTGAGAACGTTTGTTCAGAATCAGAAACGGTTCCCTGCCGGCGCTGGTGCCCAAAAGGAAAAGCACCGCAGAGTTCAGACTCAGATCGCCATTGGCATTGAAGGTGAAGGTAGTCGGAGACGGACGGTGAAGACGTTCCTCAACGAGACGAATAAACGCTTCGGATGATCGGGGCAGTGCTGGCATGACGGTGTCCATTGGTGTTGCCGCGCTCACTTGACGATTCGGATCCGGCAGGTGGCACGCAGCCGGTCCCAGAGGGATCGGATGATTACTGCAGCCACGTCCTTGGGCGCAAGATCCCATTGGCCGGATCGGCGCTGACAGTCCGTCAGCAATCCGGTGTTGACGGTGAACAGATCGAAGTGGTTGTTGATATAGCTTCCCAGTGTAAAATGAAGAGAAACCAGTTCTTCCGAAGTCATATTGGCAATGGCGGCTTTGTCTCTTAGCGACAGCGTCCGCTCCAGATGATTCACCGCCGCCCCTATGGTTTCCGGCGGATTTTCCCGTTGAGGCAGACGCTCCCGCTCGACGACTGACTGTAACGGTGCGGTGATATCGGTCTCTATCATGGACAGAAAAAAGGTCGACTCGAGGATGTTGGATACCCTTTCTGCAACCGAATAGACGGCGCGGCCTTCCAACTCTCCGTCCACATGCAGCACTCTAATTTGATTTTCGGCGATCCACACGGCGATCCGACGGGATGCGGAAAACCCGCTTTCCCCTTCGAGATCCTGAATCAGTAGTGGTTTGTTCAGGTGCAAAGCGATTTTTCTGGTTGTTTCCAGTCGAATGGAGGCCGTTTCGCCGGCGGTGAAATAAATGGAGCCGTGACTATCCTCGACGGCCTTCTCCGTGACCGATCGATTGGAGGCGCCAGGCAGCCGATCTAAGCGGAATTTGTCCGCAACCGGTTCACCTTCACGGCACCACCCGCCATAGGCCAGTCCCAGCTTAACGGCCACCTCCAATGCAGCCGCGGCAGCGCCGGGTTTGCCGCTGGCAATGATTTTCTCTATCATCCGTTCTCATCTCCCTCGATGTCTTTCAGGTCGGTCTTTATCCCCCCTGCGGGGGGGATAATAACCAATCGCTGACCGGGATGAATCACTTTACTCAATCCGATGCGGTTCCAGATGAGCACTGCAGCAAGCGGCACCTCGAACTTCTTGGCGATGCCCGAAAGGCTGTCTCCTTCCTTGACCACATAAACGCGCTGATTGCGAATTTTGGCATCCGCTTCAACCATGGCAGCCAGACGGTCATGAAACCCTTCTTCGCCGTCACTGGGAATGTTCACGGCGCGTGTCCCGACAGCCAGGTAATGCCCGCGTATTTCAGGGTTGAAATCTTTGATTGTTTTAAAATCGGTTCTGGCCGCATTGGCGATCAGACGGAGGGGAAGATCCGTGAATGCATTGACCCGAACCGTTGAAAACGCCTCCTGGGCATAGAAATCAATTGGAGAAAGGGTAAATCCATGATTCTGGGGTGCTTCGACGATGCGCTTGATGGCCAGGATTCGAAAAACAAAGCGCTGGGTTTCCAGGGGAAGGTAGAGTTTATAGTAGTCGGTGACGCCCTGCGCCAGGATTTCTGCCTCGAGGCCCCCTTCCCCCATGTTGTAGGCTGCCAGGGAAAGACTCCAGGAACCAAACCGCTCATATAGCCCTTTGAGGTATGTCACCGCCGCCGGCGTACTCAGATAAAGATTGCGCCGCTCGTCAAAATTGACATCCACGACCAATCCATATTTTCTGGCGGTCTGAGGCATCAGCTGCCAGGCCCCCATGGCCCCTTTTCTCGACCCGGCGTGCATACGAAGGGCGCTTTCAGCGATGGCGAGATACTTGATGTCGTCGGGAAGCCCATTTTCCCTGAGCATCTGTTCGATGTACGGGAAATACCGGGTGGTCCGTTTGAGCCATAGAATCACCTGGGGACGGTTCCCAAGAGAGACCAACATTTCCTTCTCAAACCGCTCCATCACCTGTGGATCATCCACAGGCACCGTTTCGCCACACAGCAGGATCGGCTGTTCCAGTTTTAGCGCCGAGAGCAACCTGTCATCGGCAGTCGCCTGGGCCGCGGTTAGACGAGGGAACAGCACGCCAAAAAGGATCGCAACTGCGCACACCCAAAGGAAGGGTGCTGTAAATTTTGGATTATTCATGATTCATCGTTGTGCCATGAACACACTCAGGGTGACTGGATTGGCTGCCACAAGAGCGTTTGTATACCTGAAGGTTGATCCGGTGACGGGGGAGTGCCAGGCGGGAATTTTCTCAAAACGCGGTCCGGACTCGACGGTTCGAGGCCGCTTCGGCAAATGGACAGCGTCTTTGAAAACGCCCCACCTATATTCTCAGATAGGTTTTTTGGCCGTTACTCCAGTTTCAACCAGCGGCAGATCAAATTTTTTATGGCTGCGTTTTCCAGTTTATGGTCGGATACGGAAACCAGCCCCAAACGAAGGGAGATCCGCTCATCATCCCCCCATGGCCACCACGCCGCATAGAGCACCACTCCGTTGACGGGATCCATGGTAAACACCTTCTGGCCCGGCACGATGCCGAAACCGGACTGGAAATAATCGCGCACAGGCGCATCGGCATCATTAATGGTGGTAAAGTCCCATTTGTGAGAAAATTCAAGCGACAACGGAAGCTCGACCATGATCTCATCCTGGCGGTCGATAACCGCCAGCGCCAGGTTGAACTCTTTGTCCCACCGCCACGGGCAGGTTTCAGGAATGTTGAGGCTGATGCGTTGGCAGATGCTTTCCAGGGCTTCCAGATCGTTGGGTGGCATGGCATTCCTTCCCTTTGATGCGAATGCCCGCCACTACCGCTGTTCCGGGTGGGTGGCAGCATTCATGGCAGGTCGGTCGAAATTAAGATTGCCTCGAATATAAAGCAACCGGCCTCTCTTTGGCAAGCATTAGCCGATCGCAGACCACACTAACCGGTGTCTGATTAGTGGTCTTGATCACGAGCAACACGGTTTCCGACGCCGGGTCATCAGGAAAAAACAGCTACAGAAACAGGAATGGCGGACAAGGTCTGCAACAGTACATCAGGGTCGATGGCCACGATAAACCCTCGTTTGCCGCCGTTGATGTAAATCGTTTTCAGTTCCAGGATAGTGGTCTGTACGTAAACCGGCATGTTTTGCCGGGTACCGAAAGGACTGATCCCGCCGACCTGGTATCCGGTATAATATAAGGCTTTTTCAGGCCGGACGGGAATTACCTTTTTGGTACCGATGAGACGGGCCAGCTGACGGGTTGAAACCGCCTGATCGCCATGCATGAGCACCAGCAGGGGTGACGGGTCATCGGTCTCCATAACCAGGGTTTTTACTATCCCATGCTCGGGGATATCCAATTCTCTGGCAGCCTGACGGGCACCACCGTGGTCGGTATAGGTGTAAATGAAAGCACGAAAATCCGCCCGCTTTGCGCGCAGGAACCGAATGGCCGGGGTGATCGGGTATCTGGGTCTATGCATTTGACCGCCATTGTCGGGCACATCGGAAACCCATGCTAAAGTAAAACACGGTGGCCATTTATCCAAAAACCCTTTCCCCAGAACGCCTTGTTTCTGCCTAGATTGATGAAATAAACCGGTCATGCATGGGTTGGAACGAAAAAACCGCACGCCGGCTATTCGGATCGTGCGGTCTTCTTTTTCCGAGCGGTGGCGATTACTGGAATGATTTGGATATTCGGCCCGACTCCCGGTTTTGGAAGATCAGCTCCTTGGGTTCGATCTCGCGGCTGTATTCTATCTTGCCGTGGGAAATGCTTCCCGGTTCCAGTACGCTGTCCAAGCTGTCGCTGATCTCACCCTTCACCACGTTGTTTTCGCTGTCCATCAGGGTAAAATTGTCGGGATGGGTGGTGATAATCTGTCGGCTGACATTTTTCACCCAGACATAAAGCGAACCGTTGCCCATGTCGTGTACAGCCATCTCTGCGATGCCGTTTCCGGTGTATTGCCTCAGCTGTTTGTTGCGCCCCTCCCGAGCCTGCTCCCACGCCTGCCGGCGCTGCGCTTTGGCTGAACGAATGGCGCGTTCTTGTTGGGCCTTTTTTTGGTTGGCCAGTCGATCTTCGTAAAAGGCCACCTTTTTCTGATACCGAGAATTATAAGGATCCAATGCCAGCAATTGGCGGTAGATCTTCAGGTTCAGGGCGGCATTGCCGCCAGGAACTGGCTTGACTTCATTTTCGAGGGCCTCGATTTTTTCCTGACGCGCAACCTTTGCACGCTGCGCCGCAGCTTCGGCCATTTCAGCCTGCCGCCGTTCGGTCTCGGCGATAGCCGCCTGGCGGATCCGCGCTTCTTCTTCCCGGGCCCAGCCTTCGGCAAGGTCACCGCCGACGGCAGCCACCTGTCCATTTTCAAAAGCGATCGGGGTGCACAACGCCGCTGTCAACGGTGCATCCGATGAATCCCCGGCTTTTGTCTGATAATAGGCCACAAAACGCTGGTCGCTGATATCATTTCGAAGATCCGGCGGGCCCAGGGCCTCGAAAACGACCTCCTGGGAGTCTCCCGGCTGAATTTTGTTTAACGCACTGATGGTTTTGTTGATGTCCAGATGGACACAAGCGGACAGCATGAACGCTGCGATAAAAACGACCACCCCGATTCGCATTGCACCAATCTCCTTCTTCCGTATTACGGGGATCATGCTTACTGACCCTGACGTTTTTTTCCCGCAATGGGCTGTGCAAACTGAATTTCCGAATCCCAGGGAAACAGTATCCAGGTATCCTGGCTAACCTCGGTCATAAAGGTGTCGACCAGGGGCCGGCCGGCCGGTTTGGCATAAACCGTGGCGAAGTGAGCCCTGGGAACCATTTCACGAACCAATTGAGCCGTTTTGCCTGTATCCACCAGATCGTCGATCAGCAGCCATCCATCGCCGTCACCGGTCGTGGATTTGAGCACCTGAATCCGCCCCTGATTCCGGCCAGCGTAACTTGCAATGCAGACGGTGTCAACTAGTCGGATATCCAGTTCCCGTGCAATGATAGCGGCGGGTACGAGGCCGCCCCGGGTGATGGCAATGATTCCATGCCAGGGTCCCCATTCGATCAGACGCCAGGACATCGCCCTGACGTCCCGGTGCAATTGTTCCCATGAGATGGGATAGGTACGATGGTAAGCGTTATCACGGCCGGTGGTCATCGTATTTGCAGCCCGCCCTTTTTTACGAGGTTCCGATCCAGAGGCGTACCCGCCCAGGCGTGGGACATGACCATCAGCAGGTCATCGCGGTCCAGTTCCTCGGGATTGCATAAAATGCTACCGTCACCCAGTGCTTTGTCCGCTATGGCCTCGATGCTTTCCGCCGGCACCCGGGCACTGCCGTTCGGACCGGTAATCTCCTTGAAAAACCGGGCGTGGCGACCGCCGGTCTCCTGATGGAGGCGCTGGTTGAGTTGCCGTATGGCGGCAATCGCATGCTGAGCCCGCAAGTGCGCCGGTGTCTGCGCATAGACCCGTGCGCCTGATAGCGGCAGCAGCAACTGGGCGGTCAAATGACCGTTTTTATGCATATTGTACTCCAGGCCATAGGGGAGCAAAATGGCCATACAGGTGCCGTGGGGCACACCGCAAACCGCACCCACTGAGTGGCCCAAGGTATGAACCATGCCCACCATGGCGTTGGAAAAGGCCACGCCGGCCAAGGTTGCGGCGACGGCCAGTGCCAGACGCCCGTCTGTATTTTCAGGTTCATTTATCACCTTCAGCAAATTTTGGCCAATCAATTCAATGGCCAACAGCGCATGCGCATCACTGAGCGGGTTTTTGGCCAGACAGGTATAGGCCTCTACGGCGTGAGTCAGGGCATCCATGGCGGTGGCGGCCGTGATTGCCGGCGGCAGCGTCAGGGTCATGCGCGGATCCAGGACAGCCACATCCGGCAGCAGGAAATATGAAGCAAAGAGCATTTTTAGATTCCGGGCGTGGTCGGCGATCACTGCCACGAGGGTCACCTCCGACCCTGTTCCGGCGGTCGTGGGAATGGCCATCAGGGGCTTTAGCGGTCGTGCCAGGATGCCGGCTCCGGAAAATTGCATCAGGTCATCGCTATTTTCTGACACTAAAATATTCACGCCTTTGGCCGTATCCATCACCGACCCACCGCCCACGGCAATAATCGCATCGCAGCCGCTTTCCCGGTAAACCGCGGCAAGCTGAACGACCACCGTCAGGTCGGAATCAGGGGGCACATCGTCTTCTACGGCGCCGATTTTGACTCCCGGAGTGATGGCCGCGCTGACGATGTCAACCAGACCGGCGGCGACAACCCCTTTATCCGTTATGATCATCGGGCGTTGAGCGCCCAAATCGTTAAGCAGTTGGGGTATTTTTTCTAATGCATGGTAGCCGGCGACGGTTTTAACGGGGCAAAAAAATTCGTAGTAGCCCGGGACGTGCATGATCAACTCCTCTGAAAGGGTTTGGAAAATAGAACTTTTCAGCCAGGGCCGCTTCAGTTGTCGATCGTGCCGGCGCCGTGCCTTGCGCCCTCAAGGATTCGCGCCACAAGATCGTCGGGTGATCCGCTGGCCAGCCGTGACTGGATCCGTTCAATCTGTTCTCCCGTCAGTTCGGCATCATCGATAGCGGTTGGAATTTTCAACGACAACTCGGCATTGAGTGCATCGAAAAACTCCCAGAACAGGGCAATGGTACGCGGTGTTTGAAGGTCGGCGGCCATCACAGCGAAAATATCCTCCCCCACCATGGGATAGAGCAGTTCACCCACCCGCTCCGGTTGGTTGAAACCAGCCTCGGCCACCATATGCGGCAGCAGAGTGGCCATTAAAAAGCCGAGGGGAAGATCGGTCCCCTCCTTCAACCCGGTGGCCAAGGCATGGCAGATGCCCGGTGAGGAGCTGAAAAAGGCACAACCGGCTGCCACCTGACCATTGACTACGGCACAGAGGTTTTTTTTTCGATCTGTTTTTCGAAGAACGGCGGGCAGGTGTTTCACGATCAGACCCATGGCTGTGTGGGCGTACGCGCGGCACATGGGCCCGGCAGCATCATCGAGGAACGCCTCCACGGCATGAACCAGAGCGATCAGCGCGCCATCCACCACATCGTGGTCATTGCGGTCTACCATCATTGCCGGATCGATAAAAGCAGTGGTGGGGGTCAGCCGCGGAGAGCGCAGACGCCGAACCCCGTCGTTGGCAAAGCCGGTCACTTCATCTCCGTTTCCGCCGGCCGTGGCCACCAGCATCAAGGGCCGCAGCGGTCCGGGGTCGTCGACGTGCCTGCCGGCATCATCAAATGTCCCGTGAAAACCGGTAGAAACCATCAAATTCAAGCATTTTGCCGTGTCCACCACCGAACCATGGCCCAGGACAATGACACTGTCGCAAGCCCCATCGCGAAACATCCGTGCCAGTACGGGCATCAGATCCGGTTCTGGTCGGTCCGGCAGGCGATCGTAGATCCCCAAGGTCAGCCCCGAGGTCTTGAAGGCATCGATTACGGTGCGGATCCGTTTTCTGCCGACCTGGTCACGGCTGGCCAGAATCAGCGGCGCGCTGGCATTGAAGGCGCCCAACTCAGTGGGTAAGTTTTCCAGCGCACGGCTGCCGCAGTTGATTTTCAAGGGACTGGAAAAGGAAAACGTTTCAGGCAAACGCATCGATCACTCCTATGATATGGTAAAGGCAAAACTTCATTCGCTTCGCGACACGATCAAAGGCCCACCAACGCACGCAGATAGATCAGGGCGCGGCCAACATATTTTCGAGAGGGCGGCCATTGGGGGTATCGCCGGACCGCCAGGGAAGCCAACCGCTTGGGCAAAAGGAACACCTCCACCATGTCCAGAATGCGAACCACCGTGCAGGCGGCGGGACCTTCCCCGTCCACAATCAACCGGTCCCTGGCCACTGCCGTGACCGTGGCTTCCTGAAAAGTGAAGAGCAGGATCGCCGCCTCGATGTTTTTAATGATCAGCTTCAGATCGATATAGCGCTCTTTGGTATTGGCGCCCAGGTATCTGACCTTGCCGGCTTTATCTTTGCCCACGACCAAAGCCGGACCGTCCGGTGCAACGGTCAGGGCGAAGGTGAATCCGTCGGGGATGGCATCGAAGGCCTCGCGCACCTCACGATCCACCCGGGCGGCCGCCTGGATGGCCCGCCCCATAAACCAGAGCATGATCGACAAGTATAACCGTTTGACCGGTTTGCCGCCGGGTGACACCATCTTGAAATCGTCCAGCCGGGGGTCGGTTCGCATATCCCATTTGGGGTTTATTCCCAGCCGTCTCAGCGTTTTTTCGGTTGGAATGCCGTGGGGGGTATATCCCCGGAGCCGGTAATAGGCATCGAGCATGGGCTGAAGGGGAACCGTCCGTTTTTTTGCATCACAGCCGCGTCCTTCGGTGAGAAATCGTCTGGGCAGGGTATCATCCTTACGGGATATGCCTTCACCGGTGTTCATCGTGCGCTCCAGCACATGGATACGCGCACCGGCTTTGAGCATCTGCCATTGGTTCAACCGCAGACCAGTCACCGACCGCCATAACTTGGAATAGATGCTGATGTCCATGAGCATGATAGCAACGGCCGGCAGGTACTGCATGATCAGGCGCAGCATAAATTTGGGGGTGTGTTTAACGATGGGCGGCTCGAGTACATACGCGTAGGATGTAAACTGGCAGGTGTGCAGGGAGTTGACCGCGGCAATCAGATTTTCAAAAAATGAGACGAACCGCGCTTTGGCCCGGGTGGTGTAAGGGTTGAGAAAACCGAAGGCCACTTCCAGGGCGAAGGTGGTGGCGGACAGGTGACAGGCGCCCCGGTTGGCAACGGCATAGGCCAGCCCCTGCCCCCACGACCCCCTGGGATCGTAGGCAGGCATTTCCAGTCCCTTGACCTGGATGGCGAAATCCGCGCCGCCGTAGCGTTTGGACAGCAATCGCGTGCCGTTGGCCATTTCGTCGCCAAAACCCCGTCGTGTAGCCATGTCGTCCAGGGCCTGGGCAATGCCATCCGCTGCACCAAACTTTAATCCGGTGGCGATCAAGCCCTTTTCACCGGCCTCCATGCACCAGGCCAGAACGGAGCCGGCTGAGATGGTGTCCATGCCCAACAGGCCGCATCGGTCGTTGAATGCGGTGATGGTGTCCGGTTCAAAGATGCCCAGGTTGGGGCCCAGCAGACCGACGGTTTCATACTCCGGAATCTGGTGGACGCTGCCGTCAGCCAGGGTGCCTTTGTGCCCACACATGATCGAACAGGGTTTGCAGGTGCTGGGAGTGGCGTGGTAACGCTGCCGCATGGTCTCGCCGGATACCTGATCAGCCTGGGGATGGCTGCCTTCCTGGAAATTTTTCACCGGCAGGATGCCGCCGTCGTTGCACCAGTTGACATGGCTGCTGGTGCCATAGTTGCGGTAGTCGTCGGAGGTCACCGGATTCTTTTCGATATATCCGGCCGCCCGTTTTTTGGCCCGATTGAACAATTTTTGATTGGCAGGGACGATTTTGTGGGTTTTTCCCCGGGCAACGATGGCCTTCAGGTATTTGGACCCCATCACCGCCCCCATACCGCCGCGACCCAGAAATCGGTGGCCGGAGGACACATTGGCAATCAAAACCTGGTTTTCGCCGGCCGGTCCAATCGCAAGCACACCGGCCTTTCCATCCGGGTTGAGCTGTTTTTGGACCGCTTGGGTGTCCAGTCCCCAGCAGTCGGTACCGTCCACCACACGAACGTTGTTTTCATCGATATCGATCACGACCGGTGATGGTGCCTTGCCGGAGATCAGCAAGCCGTCATAGCCGGCGGTCTTGTAGGCCATCCCGAATGGTCCGCCGCAGGACGAATGCAGCATAATGCCGGTCAGCGGCGATTTGGTGATGGCCGAGAAACGCCCCGTGCATGGTGCGCCGGTGCCCATGAGCACGCCCATCATAAATGCCAGCCAGTTTGCCTCACCCAAAGGGTCGACCCCACGATCCATTCGGTCGTAGAGTAATTTGAGCCCAAGCCCCTTGCCGCCCAGAAACCGCCGGCGGTCATCCGCATCCACTCGAAATTCAGCCACCTGGCCGGTCGTCAGGTTAATCTGAACAATCCGATTGCTGGTTCCGACGATTGTTTTCATGTAACTGTTCCTAATTTAAATTGGATGCCTGATTGGTTGCCGGGACCATGCGGCTGCTCAGCAAAGGGAGAGAATTTTAGCGACCAATTTTTCAATACCGGCGGCCACGTCCTTGATACCGGGTCCCAGCATATAGGCCGGAGTGGTCACAATTCGGTTTTTTTCATCCACGAGAATATCCGACACGCTGCAAACGGTATGCAGCCCTCCCATGGATTCGATGGCCGCTGCGGTGCCGGCATCGTTGCCGATGGTTACCCGGGGAGATCGTTTAGACAGGGCAAGCGTCAGGGTTGCCGGGGCAATGCATATGGCGCCGATGGGTTTTGATCGATCTGCCATGTCTTGCAAAAGCCGTTGCACCTGGGACTGGACCTGGGCGTCGGGTCCCTTGACCGCAAAATCACTGAGATTTTTGGCCGCACCGAACCCGCCGGGAATAATCAGGGCATCCACGTCGGCGGCGCTGACCGAAGCGACATCCTGGATCTCGCCCCTGGCGATGCGTGCGGATTCCACCAGCACATTTCGCCGTTCATCCGCTTCCTGCTGGGTCAAATGGTTAATGACATGCAGTTGATCCACATTCGGCGCCATGCACAGGACCGATGCCCCCGCTCGATCCAAAAACAGGAGGGTCAGCACCGCCTCGTGGATTTCCGCACCGTCAAAAACGCCGCAACCTGACAATAACACACCAATTTTTTTGGCCATTGGAATTCCTTTCGTTGCCTGTTAAATGTGAGGCGTACCACTATTCCAGTACATGCTTGTCCAGCACAAAGCAGGTGAACATCCCTTGAAAGAGCTCCTCACCATCTTTGGTCACGCTCACGGAGACCCAGTATTTCTTGCCCTTGACCTCCTGGACCTGTGCCCGTGCAACCACTGTCTCACCCACCCGCACCGGTTTGAGAAATTTTACATCCGAGGCCCCGAGAACCACATGGGGATGATTCACCGCGATCATGGCTGCATAATCCGCAGCACCGAATATGAATCCACCGTGGACCAATCCTTGCTCGTCGGCGGCCATCTGAGGCGTGGTCACGAGCTCAACCCGGCTGTTCCCGTCTTCCACCAACAATGGTTTTCCGCAAAGGGACTGATCGATTTGGCAATGCGTGTCGATATGCATCCGGACCTCCAGAATCGTTTCGGGCAGCGACACTGCCCGGGTCAGTAGAAATTGAAACAGTCGATTGATGACGGCGTACCTTGAAAAGACCTTTTAATCATAATAAAAAGGGGGTAATGCTGTCAATCGTTTGCGAGCGAGAATCCCGTCATGATCTTACGAAAGGAGTGGTTTTGAATTCGATTGTCCAAAAGCGCATCACCACAATCAGGCAGGGGCTGGCTGAAAAGGAACTGGACGCCCTGATGGTATCGGTCCAGGAGAACCGCTATTATCTGAGCGGCTTTAGCGCAGCGGACACCCAGTTCGATGAAACCGCCGGCGTGCTGATCATATCCGATCGCCGCCTGGTGCTGGCCACCGACAGCCGCTATGAATTGCAGGCGCAAGCCGAGGCAGCCGGATTTGAGATTGTCTGCCATAAGCGCGGCCTTGAAAAAGAGCTGCCGGAGATCGCCAATTCGTTGGGCATTCACCGGCTTGGTTTCGAGAGTGTGCGCCTTTCCCATAAAAATCACTCGGCCTACGCCGACGCGCTGGCTCATCAAAAGCCGCCGGTCGAACTGGTTCCCACGGAAAACATGGTGGAAACCCTTCGCCAAATTAAATCCGAAGACGAAATCCAACGCATCACCAACGCCCTGCGGTTGGCTGAAAAGGCCTTCTCTCAAGTTCTGGGTACCATTCGGCCGGGCATGACGGAAAGGCAGGCGGCTTGGGCCATGGAAAAAGCCATGCGTGAAACCGGGGCGCAGGGGTTGTCGTTTCCCGTTATTGTGGCTTCGGGCCCCAACAGCGCACTGCCCCACGCCGTACCCACGGACCGCAGGCTGAACCGTGGGGAGCCCATCCTCTTCGACTGGGGCGCCCGGTTGAACGAATACTGCTCGGACACCACCCGAACCGTGGTAATGGGTGAACCGGATGACCGCTTCAAAAAAGTGTTCGACACGGTTGTCACGGCCCGGGACATGGCCATTGCCGCCATCAAGGCTGGCGTCAGCGGTACCCAGGTGGACAAAATTGCACGCGACCATATCGACCGAAACGGCTATGCGGGTAAATTCGGCCACAGCCTGGGTCACGGCACCGGCCTGGCGGTGCATGAGGGTCCCCGGTTGAGTCCGATCAAAGACGACCCGTTGGAAGCGGGTATGGTTGTTACCGTGGAACCGGGTGTTTATCTGCCGGACTGGGGGGGGATCCGCATGGAAAACCAGGTCGTGGTCCGCCAGGATGTGGCCCAGGTGCTTAATGATGCCGCACCATTTGATCCCCGGGTAAGGGTGTAGACGATGGACGCCACATCCGACTTGCTCCAGCGTATGGATCAGTACCAAACCTTTCTAGTGATGGAAAAAGGCCTGAGCGAAAAAACAATCGCTGCCTACAGTGCGGACCTGATTCGATTCTGCCGGTTTCTGGAAAAGAAAAAGGCGACATCCGTCTCCCATATCGACACGGGACTGATCCTGGCCTATCTGATCCACCTGAGAAACCGGGGATTGCGCGCACGGTCCCGAGCCCGTCACCTGGTTAGCCTGAGGGGCTTTTTCAAGTTTCTGACCGCTGAAAAAATCATCGAAAAAAATCCGGCCCAGCAGGTCGGCCTGCCAAAAACCGGATTGCACCTTCCCGACGTTTTGACCCTAAGCGATGTAGAGGCCCTGATCGATGCTCCGGATCGGAACCAACCTGAAGGATTGCGGGACGCTGCCATGCTGGAGCTGCTTTACGGAGCCGGTTTGCGGGTATCGGAACTGATCCGATTGACGAT
>JAGTUY010000476.1 GCA_018224455.1 Desulfosarcina sp. | reverse complement strand
TTTTTTTTTCGTGCCCGCCTCGGACACACTCGCATGGCCGGCTCAACCAAAAAAACCAGCCACCTTGATATTTTCCAATTCCTACCTACTATGAGGTCAGATGCTCTGCCGATGAAAATGGTGACGCACCCACCCGGCATTCGCCGACCATCAACGCCGCAAAACGTTTGTTCTGCAACTGTTGACATTCCCTCTGTTCTGCGGAAAACCGGTCATGAAAGATGCGAATGATTCCAAATTTTATAATCGAGGAAAGGGGATAAACCTGATCGCCTTCCTTTGAGGCGCTGAAAGGAGTCTACATGAAAATAAAACCATTATTGATTTTAATCATTCTGCTTTTGTCGATCGGCACCGCCCACGCCAAGGTGGTTACTCGACCGATGGCTTACACCCACGCAGGAACAAGTTTGGAAGGTTACCTGGCCTACGATGATGCCATTTCCGGCAAGGCGCCCGGGATTCTGGTGGTTCACGAGTGGTGGGGATTAAACGACTATGCGCGCAGCCGCGCCGAACGGCTGGCCGAAATGGGCTATGTGGCATTTGCCGTAGACATGTATGGAAAAGGCAAATCCACCGAGCACCCTGATCAGGCTGCCGCCTGGATGAAGGAAGTCAACAGCAATATGGACGCTTGGCTGAAACGTGCCTTGGCTGGCCTGGAAGTACTCAAAAAACAGCCGCAGGTGGATACCGCTCGGCTGGCGGCCATCGGCTACTGCTTCGGCGGCGCCACGGTCCAGGTGCTGGCCTATAGCGGTGCCGACCTGAAAGGGGTGGTCAGCTTTCACGGCTCCCTGATCCCCGTCTCCGCCGAGCAGGCCGGACAGACCCGTGCCAAGATCCTGATCTGCCACGGTGCCGCGGATCCCATGAACACGCCCGAAGCCATGACCACCTACGTCAATGCCATGAACGCCTCATCCATCGACTGGCAGATGATCGCCTACGGCGGCACCCGCCACAGCTTCACCAACCCGGATGCGGACAAACGGGGAATGACGGCACTGGCCTATAGTCCGTCGGCAGACCGCCGCTCCTGGCAGCACATGACCTACTTTTTCAATGAAGTCCTTGCGGGAATGTAGTAGCCGTTTGGCTGCCGATTGAGGTCGCTGGAAAAAACAGCAATCCTTTGTTGCCCTGTACCGTTGAAAGTTGCTCATTTACCAACTTTTCATCAACATGAGCCGAGATTGGCGGAAAGGAACACGCCATGAATCAAAAAGCGGATAATACCTTGAACATAATCAGGCCATTCACCCTTAATCGTCCCGAATACGCAGTGAATTATAAAACTAAAAAAACCCTCTGCGCCCTTCTGGACGAAGGCTATTTCGAAGCCCACACCTCTGCATTTAAAAAACTGATCCAGCCCGCGGCGCACTTTTGCAGAAACTGCGGACGGAGCGCGGTAAGCGAAAAAAAACTGTGCAATCCCGAAAAACTTTAGTTTAAAGCGAAGTCCATAAAAAAGCGCCGAAGGCATCGATCAGCCTGCGGCGCTTTTATTTATCGCAGTCGCGCAAATGGTGTCTCAATGTGCCGAATCGACTATTTTCATCTGGCTTGCATACCGACCGACCACCGCGTCCTCGACGCAATTTTCCATTTCCGCATCGCTGATACTTTTCGGGTCTTTTAGTTCGTCCAGGGGACACACAAAATCATTGCCCGCCATGTCCTTGACCTTCACGTATAAAGTGTCCTTATTTTCAGTGTTCATAACTGTTCCCTTTCTCTATTCAATATGAATCCACAGCGCAGATGGATTAAACATCGGTTCAATGGTAGATGTAAACCAGCTGACTGCCGCATTTCATTCTCATGGCCACCCGTTCAGCGGCTGAGCAGTTCCGGTGGCGGGTGACGAAGTCCATTCACCCATGATTGGGGGAAGGCCCCGTGGCCGTTGGCCGCCCCCAGCAGGGCGCCCAGCACCGCTCCCCGGCCGGCGTTGTCGCCGCCCAGGTTGGTGTTGGCGACCAGGCCCCGGGCCACGTCGTCGTAATACTTCAACGCCAGGTAGGCGGTGGCCGGCAGCGCATCTTCCACGTAGCAGGCGCTGCTGAGGCGTCGGCCCACGACGATTTCGTCGGGATCGTCGAGCCATCGCATCAACGGGTGGCCCAGCAGCGGGTTGTCCTGCCGCCGAACCTTCTCGGCAATCACGTCAACGATGTTTTCACCGCCCAGAACGGGAAGCAGCACATCCATGAGCCATTCACCGGCCGCCTGCATGCGCGCACCCAGATGGGTATGGCCAAGATGTTCAAAGGCCGCCCGCCTGGCCAGATCGGGGTCGTCGGCATGATAGACGGCCAGCGGAATCATGCCGATAAGACCACTGATGTGCTTCTCAATCACCCCGCAGGCCCGTGGGGGCTTTCCGGACGCATAGTTGTTGAAAAAATGGCGGTGATACTCCTCTGCATAGGTATCCTT
The DNA here is from genome assembly GCA_018224455.1 of Desulfosarcina sp. Lineage (GTDB taxonomy): Bacteria > Desulfobacterota > Desulfobacteria > Desulfobacterales > Desulfosarcinaceae > Desulfosarcina. The sequence continues at coordinate 6,689 of JAGTUY010000476.1, read as the reverse complement.
GTGATTGCCGGGGGTGGTCATGAATGCGATGTATTCGGTCAGGTAAGCATCGGGGTCGTAGCCGTCGTTTTCCAAAAGGTGGTTGAGCAGCAGCGAACAGAGCTTCAGGTTCAACGTGTTTTCACCGGCCTCGAGAAACTGGTGGTAGTGTATACCCGGACGCCCCCAGAACCGGGCCTGGTCGTGGAGAATGTCGGCCTTCGTGTTGACCGGCGTGTATGCGGAGCGCCACAGGATACTATCGGGATGCGGATTTTTCGGAAACATATAATCGGTCACCCGGCCGTAATCCCGAGCAAGTGCACCTCGATCGTAGTACCAGTGAACCGGCATAGCCAGGGCATCACCAACGTACATGCCCAGGATTGCCCCTTTTTTACGGGACTGCCTGTCGGCTGAAGTGACCATGAAGACTCCTTACCCTACAAACCGATTATTTGAATGTCCGCAACGCCCCCATGCCTCCATCCACCGCAATCACCTGGCCGGTAACCCATGAGGATGAATCCTCAAGCAGAAATGTCGCTGCAGCCGCGATATCCCCGGGATTTCCAAAACGTTTGAGCGGATGCCGATCCGCAGCGGCGGATCGCTTGCCGTCATCGGACAGCAGTGTTTTGGCCAGACGGGTGTCGGTCAGCGACGGGGCGATGGCATTGACCCGGATCTTCGGGGCGAACTCGGCGGCCAATGAGCGGGTCAATCCCTCCAGGGCCCCTTTCGCACTGGCAATGGATGCATGAAAGGGCATACCCGTTCCCACCGCCACCGTGCTGAACAAAACAATGGATGACGGATTTTCAGCCTTCTTCAGTCCCGGCAGGCAGGTTTGAATGGCCTTGACGGCACCGAGGAAATTGATCTGCCAATCGTCAAGGAAATCGGCTTCCATAAGACGGTGAAACGGACGCAGCCGGATAGAACCCGGGCAGTAAGCCAGGCCCTGAATTCTGTCCGGAAGACTGCCCGCATCGATCTCATCCCGGGTCACGTCCACCGGCAGGTGGGTCACTCCGGGCAGGTCGGCCCCCCTGTCCCCCGACCGGGAAATCACCACCACCGGGCAACCGTTGGCTGCCAGGCGGCGCGTAATATCCAGTCCGATACCCGATGTACCGCCAACCACAACAAACGATGTTGTACTCATTTTCCATTCTCCACATGTTATTGGTGACGCATGCTTGACTGCAGCAGATGCCGCTTCAAAATGGTTCCGAGTTCGGACCGGCATGCATCGATGCTGGGATATTGATAACCCGCCACCAGATGTCCCTGTTCGTAAACATCCACCGCGGGTGTGCAGGAGGCGCGGGCAAACAGAGCATTGACGATGACATCATGATTGTCAATACGGCTGGCCACCAGCACCCCGGCGTCCGAAAGGCCGATGTCATTCTTGCCGCCGGCTGAGCCGCCCATCATCTGATGTCGCACACTGGGTGGCAGGTAGAAAGCCTGGGCCGCCTCAGGCACAGCAACCTCATCAGTTAGACGCTTGAAAAAAACCTTCTCATCTGACAGCAGCTGCTGGAAGGTAACGATGGACCCCGGTTTCAAGAAGGGTTGCATTCGAGAAAGCATGTCCTGCAGCATCGCCTGCCAGCCGGCCACAATCTCCGAGGGGCCCGTACCGGCTCGCTGCTCGATGGTCTGTGCCAGTTTTCGATTCTCATCAGCCGTGATAGATGCCATACGGTTGCCGACCTCCCTCCCCCAATAGAACCCCTTACATTCCACCGACCGCGGGCACCAGGGCCACACGATCACCGTCGGACAGCCGGGCATCGAGCCCCGACCGCTTGCCGTTGACGAATACCGTGGCGATTTCATTTTCGGAAATTTGTACATGCTCAGCCAGATTACCGACGGTGGCGTTGTCGTCGCCAAGGGTAATGGACCTGAGCTGATCGTGCCGGCAGCTATCTTCATTGGACAGCGATGCAAAACATTTCACATTGATCTTCATGGTTCACCTCACGTGTAATTGGTTTATTTTAACGTCAACTGAAAGCGGCTCAAAAAGACAATAGTCACCGGTTTGGAATCTTCAAGGCAAACGCGGACCGAACGGGTCGGCCGGACAGGCGGCGGAGAAAATCTAAACTATTCGTTATTATTTCTAATAAACAACTTCTATCGAACCGACGGTGGGTTTAACCTATCACTGCATGACCAAAAGACTACTTGCTTCAAAGCTAAAAATTGTCACCATGGGTAGTCAAGCCACCGTTTTTCTCAGGTGGGTGGCAGCAAGTTGATTGTGCGCCAAGGTGGGTTTGGGTTATGCTGACAGCTGGAACTGTCGCGGCCCAAACGGATTGGCCAGCGCATCCGGGGATTCCCGGGATCGGTTCTGGATCGGCACTCCCCGTATTTTAAGGAATCGGGAAGGTAAACATGCCTGAAGATATAAGGAACAGAGCATCGATCAGCCATGTGGATGTCACTGCACTGAACTTCATCCGCGCATCCCCTCCATTTGTATTCAGAAGGCATTTCAGGCAGGGGCTTCGCTCGCACATCATGGAGATTCTGGACCCAGTCGATGTGGAAGTTGAACAGACCGGGAAGATGATCGCCGGTGTGAGGTATTTTCCCAAAGCCACGCCACGCCGGATGTTTCGCATTTTCCGGGCCCGTCTGAAAACCCTCGAAAATGCGCTTTTTGAAATCGGCCGGGTTAAAATCGTCGAGCGCTACCTGGCGCCCGGTTTCATGGCGCGGTCCACTGAATGCATTGTGGATTACCGGGGGCCTGAGGGCCGTGACCTGATGCTGTGCGGATTCCAGGAATACGTCGCAGGTGAGGCATTGGATCCGTGGACCATTCTCGGCGCGGCCGACCTACTGCCGGCGATATACGAGACCTTTGGTTGTCAAGACAGCCCATCGACTTTATCCACAGATCAATGGATCGCAGCGGTCAGGCAAAAGGGATCCCGGTTCATCAAAAAAATAAAACGGATGATCAGCGAAGCCGGTCACATCCCCGACCTGGCCGGAGCGGGCAACCTGATCATCACCGCCAGCGGCGGCATTCGCCTGGTGGACATCAACAACATTTCAGGCGTCTCTCTCGCCCCTTCGATCGATCTGGACGAAAAAGGCTACCCCGTGTGCGACAAGTCCATCGAGGCACTCTCGTTGATCGAAGAAAAAATCCTCGGCCGTCCGGTCGACATGCAAGAGGACATTTACAAGCATTTCCTCAATCCCAAACGACGAAAAGCACTTAAGGCAAAAGAGGCATTGTTTTGCAAGAAAAGCGCTGCTTTTAAGTTTATTTAACCCATTCCCAGCATGAGCCGTACAATCCCCGCCAGCACCAGCATGCCGGCCATGCCGCCGACAAATAGGCCGGCGAACCACAGCCACTGGCGCTGCTTTTCAGTAAGCCGGATCATGTTCATGGGAGGCCTTGCCGCGGAAAACCCAAAAGCAGTAACCCGTATAGGCCAGGATGCAGGGCAGCAGGAACACCGTGCCCAGCAGCAGCAGGGATTGGGATTCGGGTGCGGCCGCCACATCCCACAGGGTCAGCTTGAAGGGTACCAGCCAGGGCCAGGTGCTGATCCCAATGCCGATGTAGTTCATCAAAAATATGCCCAGGGTGAGAAAAAAAGGCCGGTATTCCCGCTCGGTGCGCAGATCCCGCCAAAGCATGACGAAGAAAACCACCGACAGGATCGGCATGGGCTGCAGGAAATAGAAGTTGGGCAGGCTGAACCACAATTCTTTGATATCGCTGTTCATCAGCGGCATGGTCAGGCTGACCAGGCCCATGAACAGGGCCACATAGATGAGTACGTAACTGGCGCACTTGCGGGCCCACGCCTGGGTGTCGCCCTCGGTTTTCATGATCGTCCAGGTGGCGCCCAGCAGGGCGTAGCCGGTCACCAGGGCGACGCCGGTCATGGCGCTGAAGGCATTCAGCCAGTCGAAGGCACCGCCGCCGAAATTGCGGCCGTCCACGGCGATGCCGTTCACAAAGGTCCCCAGCACCATGCCTTGCATAAAGGTGGCCATCAGGGATCCGAAATGAAAGGAGTAGTCCCAGATGCGCCGCGACTTGCCGGTGGCCTTGAAGCGGAACTCGAAGGCCACCCCGCGGAAGATCAGGCCCAGCAGCATGAGGATGATGGGGATGTAAAAAGCCGGCATGAGAATGGCGTAGGCCAGGGGAAAGGCGGCAAACAACCCGCCGCCGCCCAGCACCAGCCAGGTCTCGTTGCCGTCCCAGAACGGGGCGATGGAGTTCATCATGCGGTCCCGACACGGGTCGCTGGGGGCAAAGGGAAACAGGATGCCCACGCCCAGGTCGAATCCATCCAACAGGATATACAGGAAAATGGCCGTTCCGATCAGTGAGTACCAAACCAGCGGAAGATCCAGAAAACTCTCGAAACTAAACATCGTTCCCTCCTCTCCCCGCAGCCAGGTCCGTAACCAGGGGCGGCTGTTTCACACCGTGGCTTCCATACGTATCTTCTTCGGTGGTTTCCGGCCCCTTGCCGATGAGTTTCAGAATGTAATAGGCGCCGGCGGTGAAGACCAGGCCGTAGGTGACGACAAACGCGGCCAGGGAAATGGCGATGGGGCCTGCGGCCACCGGGGAGATGGTGTCCGACGTGCGCAATACGTTGAACACGATGAACGGCTGCCGGCCCACCTCGGTGACGAACCAACCGGACACCACGGCCACAAAGCCGGCCGGCGTCATGGCCACGCACCACAGGTGAAACCAGCGGGTGGTGAATAGCTGTTTTTTAAAGTGAAGCACCAGCGCCATCAGACCGGTGGCGATCATCAGCATGCCCAACCCCACCATCAGCCGAAAGGCCCAAAAGACCACCCAGACAGGTGGACGGTCTATTCTGGCCCAAGATTTTAGCCCCTTCACCTCACCGTCCAGATCATGGGTGAGAATCAGGCTGGAGAGTTTAGGGATGGTAATTTCAAAATGGTTGCGCTCTTCGATCTGGTCCGGCCAGGCAAAGAGCCTCAGGCCGGCGCCTTTTTCGGTTTCCCAGAGGCCCTCCATGGCCGCCACCTTGGCCGGCTGGTGCTTGAGGGTATTCAACCCGTGCAGGTCACCGAAAAGAAGCTGCAAGGGCGCTACGAAGATGGCCATGATCATGGCCATGCCCAGCATGATTCGGGCGTGCTTCACGTACAGCCCACGCCACAGGTAATACCCGCCAATGCCGCCCACCACGAAGGCCGTAGTCAGGTAGGCTGCCGTGACCATGTGGACCAATCGGTAGGGAAACGAGGGGTTGAAAATCACCTGGATCCAGTCGGTGGGGTAAAGCAGGCCGTCAACGCCCTCGCGAAAACCGGCCGGCGTATGCATCCAGCTGTTGGCGGACAGGATCCAGAAGGCCGAAATCAGGGTGCCCGCCGCCACGATCACCGTGGCGGCAAAGTGCATCTTCCGGCTCACCCGGTTCCAACCGAAGAGCATGATGCCCAGGAAGGAGGCTTCCAGGAAAAAGGCCGTGAGCACTTCGTAGCCCAGCAGCGGCCCGAGCACATTGCCCACCTTGTCGGCAAACACCGACCAGTTGGTGCCGAACTGGTAGGAGAGCACCACGCCGCTGACCACGCCCATGCCGAAGGTCACGGCAAAAATTTTGACCCACATGCGGTAAATCTGCTCGTAGAGCGGGTTGCCGGTTTTGAGCCAGCGCCATTCCACCACGGCCAGCCAGCTGGCCAGGCCGATGGTAAACGCCGGAAAAGTGATGTGGTAGGCCACAGTAAATGCAAACTGGACGCGGGCCAGGAAAACGGGATCAAGGTCGGAAAACATGTGATTACCTCGACAGGCTAAAATGGGTTGCCAATGGCAGGTAGCAATCGATCAAGGTCTATAATAAAGTGTATCATGGCAAAGTCAAGCCGAAGGAAGATCGGCAGCCGCAGGCCGACGAACGGGGTGCATCTGATCAGCCGCCTGGTGCCGAATCGGGTCCGGCCCGACGTTTCGATCAGGCGATCAGACCGCCGCCATCCACATCCAGGACGACACCGGTGATAAATCCGTTGGTCATCAGCATCAGCGCGGCATCGGCGATGTCTTCCGGCTGGCCGACGCGTGCCGCCGGCAGGCGCTCGGCAATGGCTGCAAACATCCCTTCCCGGGCCGTTTCCGGCATCCTCAGGTAGGCACCGGTCCCGGCGGTCATGCCCGGAGAAATCACGTTGACCCGCACCGGGGCCAGGTCCTTGGCCAATGCCCGTCCCATGGCTTCCACGGCGGCGTTGACCGATGCCAGCACGGCGTCATTCTGTCCGGGCCGCCGGCTCAAAATACCGGAGAAGAACGTGATCGACCCCCCGGGATTGATCCGGACGTATTTGGCGCACAGGTAAGGCCCCCAAAATTTGCTCTGCATGGTCGACAGGCCGTCGGCCAGGGGCATCTCCCGCAGGGTGCCGGTTTTCACCGAACTGCCGGGAATCACCAGGTGGTCGACGGCGCCCAGCCGTTCGAACAGGTCAGACACCGTCGACTCGTCCGTGGTGTCCACCACCTGCCAGTGCACATCGCCGCCGATCTTTGCGGCGGCGGCTTTCAGTTTGTCCTGGCTCCGGCTGGCGATCACCACCCGGGCACCGGACCGTGCGGATTCTTTGGCCACGGCCAGCCCCATACCCGAACTGCCGCCGATGACGACGACGGTTTT
>JAGTUY010000475.1 GCA_018224455.1 Desulfosarcina sp. | reverse complement strand
ATGGCCGAAACCATCGCATTGATCTGGGGGTCGTAATAGACGCCGCCCCCGATTTCCGCTTGAATCATCAGATGCTTTTGCGACACCATGCAGATAGAAAAAAGTCAAGGGTATTGAATCCGGTGCCGGCCCCCAAGTCCAGGATCACCATCTCCTCATAATATCGAGGGTACCGCAAAATATGGTGGTCGATGGTGATGGTGCGCCTCGAAACAGGATCAAGTCTAATCAAAACGATGCTGCCCGCGCTTGGCCCCCTGACGCGCCCGGGGATGGATGGTTCACAAGGATGGAGAGGCCTTTTCCGGCTGAAAAGCGCATAGGGGTTCCTCAGCCATGTAATTGCCGCTGGCCTCAAAGGCCCTGGCCCGGCATCCGCCGCAGACCGCCCGGTACTCGCAGGCACCGCATTTTCCTTCCAGTTGTTTGAAGTCGCGAAGTTTAAGAAACACCGGCGAGTGGTTCCAGACCTCACCAAAGGTGGTCTGGGTGACGTCTCCACATTTAACATCCGTGTAGCCGCAGGGCTGAACGACTCCGGTGTGGGAGATGAAACAGAATCCCGTACCGGCCAGGCAGCCCCGGGTCACAGCATCCAGCCCGTGGGTTTGAAGGGAGATCGTCTTCCCCTCCGCTTTTGCTCGCTGACGCAATATCCGGTAGTAGTGGGGCGCACAGGTGGCCTTGAGTTGCAGGGGTGTTTTTTCGCGTTGGTCATAAAACCAGTTCAGCGTGGCTTCATACGCTTTGGCGTCGATGGCCTGGTCCACGATATATTTTCCCCGGCCGGTGGGAACCAGTAAAAAAATATGGTGGGCCACCGCGCCCAGCCGTTCGGCCAATTCAAGAATCCTGGGGATCTGATCCAGGTTGCTTTTGGTGATGGTGGTGTTGATTTGAAACTCGATTCCCGCGGCTTTCACATATTCGATGCCACGGATGGCGGCATCGAAAGCACCTTCAACGCCACGGAATTTGTCATGGAACGCCTTGGTGGCCCCGTCAATGCTGGCACTGATCCGCCGAATGCCGGAAGCCGCCATTTTTTCGGCCACCTGAGGGGTGATCAGGGTTCCGTTGGGGGCCATCACCATCTTCAGCCCCAGGCTGTCGCCATGCTTGGCAAGGTCGAAGATGTCATCCCGGAGCAGAGGCTCCCCGCCGGTGAGGATGATGATGGGTTTCCCGACCTCGGCGATCTCTCCCAGCAGTTTGAACCCCTGGTTGGTATCCAGTTCTCCCTCGTAGGGACCGTTGGTGGCTGAGGCCCGGCAGTGAACACAGGAGAGGTTGCAGTTTCGGGTCGTCTCCCAGGCCACCAGGCGAAGGGTGTTGCCCTTGCCATGGCCGTGGGTTGGCTTTTTATTTTCAGCTTGGGGATGGGGGGTCATGGGTCGTATCTTTCATTGCTTGCCGTCATCCATTGATCAGGGCGGCGGCATCCATGGCAAAATAGGTCAGGATCATGTCAGCCCCGGCCCGTTTGATGGCGGTAAGGGTTTCCATCATCACCTTCTGGCCGTCGAGCCAACCCATTTTTTCAGCCGCCTTGATCATGGAATATTCACCGCTGACATTATATGCCGCAACGGGCAGGTCCACTTCGTCCCGGATCCGGCAAATGATATCCAGGTAAGCCAGCGCCGGTTTCACCATGATGATGTCGGCGCCCTCCTCCACGTCCATGGTGGCTTCGCGGATGGCCTCCCTGGCATTGGCCGGGTCCATCTGGTAGGTGCGACGGTCCCCGAACCGGGGGGCGCTGTGGGCAGCCTGTCGAAACGGTCCGTAATAGGATGAACAGTATTTGGCGGCGTACGACATGATGGGGATCTGAGAATAGTCGTTTTCGTCCAGCATGCTTCGGATTTCGGCGACCCGGCCGTCCATCATGTCGGACGGGGCCACCATGTCGGCACCGGCCTTGGCATGGGACAGGGCTGTTTTTGCCAGAAGATCCAGGGAGGCGTCATTGTCCACGGCATGGCCGTCCACGAAACCGCAGTGGCCGTGGTCGGTATACTGGCACAGGCACACATCGGTGATCACCGCCAGTTCCGGGACCTTGTTCTTGACCGCACGGATGGCCCGCTGGACGATGCCCTCCTTGGCGTAGGCCTGGGTGCCCAAAGGATCTTTTTTCGGCGGGATGCCGAAAAGAATAATTGCCGGAACCCCCAGGTCGAAGGCTTGTCCGGCTACCTTGACCAGGTTGTCGACGGACAAATGGTATTGGCCGGGCATGGCATCGATGGGGTCTTTGACCCCTTTTCCGTCGACGGCAAACAGCGGCAAGATGAAATCGTTGACGGAAAGGGTCGTCTCGCGGATCATTTTGCGAAACGCCTCACTCTGGCGCATCCTTCTGGGGCGATAATCGGGAAACAGCATGTCAACTCCTGGCAATGGTCGTGTAAGGTGCAATGGAACGGGGCTGCCATGCACGCGTGTTGTGAACGATCAGAACATGCTCATATGGTTTGGGCAATCTCCTCATCGGTGAGATAGCAGGCCGGGTCCGGCGCCCACACATCATCGAAGATCGCCTCGGCTCGCACCCGGAAGTTACCGCCGCAGACATCCAGCCACTGGCAGGTGGAACAGCGGCCCTTGACGTGGATCTTTTTTTCCTTGAGCTTCAACAACAGGTCGTCTTCCGGCTGGATCCAGATCTGGGAAAAAGGGCGCTGGCGGACGTTGCCGAAGCTATGGTGGCGCCAGAACTGGTCGGCATACACCTCGCCGTCCCAGCTGACGCAGCCGATGCCGCGGCCCGAATTGTTGCCCTCGTTCATTTTCAGCAGTTCAAGAACCTCAGCGGCCCGTTCGGGATCTTCCTTGAGCAGTCGCAGGTAGAGGTAGGGCCCGTCGGCGTGGTTGTCCACGGTGAGCACCTCCTTGGCGATGCCTTTGGTGTGAAGGGCCTTGGTCCGGTCGATGATCAGGTCGACCGCCTTGCGGGTGCCTTCCAGGCTAAGGTCCTCTTCAACCATCTTGGATCCCCGGCCGGCGTAAACCAGGTGGTAGAAGCAGACCCGGGGGATGTCCATCTCCTCCAGCAGATCGAAGATCGCCGGGATGTCACCCACATTGAATTTGTTGACGGTGAACCGCAATCCCACTTTGATGCCCGCGTCCTGGCAGTTTCGGATACCTTTCAGGGCCTTGTCATAGGCACCGGGTACGCCCCTGAATT
>JAGTUY010000474.1 GCA_018224455.1 Desulfosarcina sp. | reverse complement strand
TCAAGGGGCTGGTGTGCCGGGTGGTTTAGTGGTCGTCAAGTGCCGACAACACACCGTGGAAGCCGCCGCCATCGCCATGCAGGTGATTTCGGCTGTGTTGGAAAAAGGAAATAAGGAGACATCCCAATGAAAAAAACCATTCTCATCCTTCTGTTGACGGTCTTCCTGGCCGGTCCGGTCGCCGCCCAGGGCGGGTTGGTCAGTCTGAGAAGCAGCCATGACGTGGCGACCACCGCCAATCGCCTGGAAAGCGCCTTGAAAGAGAAGGGCGTTACCGTGTTTGCCCGGATCGATCATGCTGCAGGCGCCCAGCGCGTCGGCCAGGCGCTGAAGCCCACCCTTTTGATGGTCTTCGGCACTCCTGCCATGGGAACCCCGCTGATCCAGCGCAGCCGTTCCATGGGCATCGACCTGCCCTTAAAGGCCCTGATCTGGGAAGACCATGCCGGTCAGGTCTGGTTCACCTACAACGCCCCGGATTACCTGGCCCGGCGCCACGGAATCACCGAGATGGGAGAAGCCATCCAGAAAATGGAGCAGGCCTTGTCAAATTTCGCCCAGGCAGCCACGCTGCCCTGAGATGGTCGACCGGTATCCCCATCACGAACTGCCGGATTCCATTCTGGTTGATCGTTCGGACGAGTAAATATTCTTATATAGAAGAATGCTACTATGTAAGAAAAATACTTAGCCCGGTCATTTTGACCGTTGCCGCCCCCATGTCAATATGTTAAGAATAGGATACTTTTCCAGCGCTTATATCTCCACCACATCACCATGGCGCTGATGCGAATGACCAGGCGATCCATTGGGGATTGACATGCAGCCGGACGCTCATGAGGGTTAAAAGACCAAGATGCCAATCGACGTTCTGCCCCCCGATCCCAATCCCAACCTGCAATGGCAGGACGAAAACGGCGTGCCCCGCCGCCTCGATTTGACCGACAAGATATTCCTCGGCCGAGTCTGCCGCGGCATCGAGAGCGACAAGTGCATCCTCGTCCGTAATCCAATGGTTTCCAGGGACCATGCCGTTGTCCGGCTGACCCGCCATGGCGTCGAAATCACCGACATGAGCAAAAACGGAACATGGATCAACGACGTCCGCATGGCGCCGGGTGCCTCCCGACGCCTCAAAGATGGGGATCGCATCTCCCTGGGCGGCACATCCATCCGTATCTCCTGCCCGGATCTGGCCGACCAGCGGGAAGAGGAAATCTGGATGGAGCAGACCGCCATCCGACCGGCTGCGGTCTGCATCACCAGCCTCGTCGCCGATGTGCGAGGATTCTCCGCGTTTTCTCAGAAGACCGACTCAGCGCTGGTCTACACCCTCATCAAGGCGATCTTCTCCCGATTCAGCACCATCGTAAACGAGCACCAGGGTACAGTCAAAGATTATGCCGGTGATGCGGTCTTCGCCTTCTGGGAGCACCCCGGCGGGTTTTCCGCCGACCATGCACTGGCAGCCTGCCGGGCCGCCATCAGCCAACTGCAAAGCGTTCCGGAAATCCACCGGCGACTGACCGACCGGGGGTTTTCGATGCCCCCCCCGGTGCTGGGCTGGGGGCTGACCACCGGCCAGGTTACTCTTTCCCACTATGGGTCCCGCTCCGCCGGCATGGCGTTGGTGGGAGATTGCATCAACCTGGCGTTCCGCCTCTCCTCCATGGCCAACAAAACACTTCCCGCACCAATTGTCCTTTGCCGTGAAACGGCATCGTGGGTAACACAAAAGTTGCCGCTCATGGACCTGGGAGACCAGGAAATTCGAGGGCGAACCGGTCAGGAGCGCCTATTCGGCATCCAGATGGCGTGAAAACCAAATTGAGGAGTTATTCGACGTGAACACCAGCACATCCGGTCACAGCGACATCCTGGTGGTGGGCGGCGGCGTCATCGGCCTGGCCTGCGCCTATTACCTGGCCCGGGCGGGAAGATCGGTCCGCCTCATCGAACAGGAGAGCATGGGGGCTGGCGCCTCCCACGGCAACTGTGGACTGATCTTCGTCAGCGACCTGCCACCCCTGTGCGCCCCCGGCGCCATCGGCCAAGAACTGATGCGCACCCTCCGGGGCACCTCGCCCCTGTATATCAAACCGCGGCCGGACCTTGCCCTGGCCTTCTGGCTGCTTCGTTTTGCCGCCAACTGCAACCGGCGGCATCTGAATCACGCCATCAAGGCACGCGATGCGATCCTGCGGGTCTCCGGAGAGCTCTTCAGCGATCTATTTGCCGACGAAGATCTGGCGTGTGATTTCGAACAACGTGGCGTGCTCATGGCCTTCACCGACCCGGCCGCCATGCGGGGCTACCAAAAAACCAACCGACTTTTGGAGCCCTTCGGTCTGGCCGCGACCTTCCATGATCGCGAGGCGATTCGACAGATCGAGCCGGCTTTGAACGAGCGGGTCTGCGGGGGATGGCACCATCGGGCGGACAGTCACCTGAGACCGGAGATGCTCATTACCGCTTGGACCCGGGCATCCCGGGACAGGGGTGTGCGCATCCATGAGGGCTGCCGGCTGGAACGCTTCGATACCCGCAGCAGGGTGGTAGTCGGCGCGAGGACCAGCACCGGCCGTTTTACCGCGGACCAATTCATCCTGGCCGCCGGTGCCTGGTCACCGGCCATTGGTCGCCAACTGGGGCTGCGCATCCCCGTCCAGCCGGGTAAGGGATACAGCATCACCATGGACCGGCCGGCCGTCTGCCCCACGATACCCTGCTACCTGGTCGAAAGAAACACCGTCG
>JAGTUY010000473.1 GCA_018224455.1 Desulfosarcina sp. | reverse complement strand
CAGTATGATTTTCTCTGCATCCTCGGCCTTTCCTGCCGCTGCCATGGCTCCAGAGATTTGCAGATAGGCCTTAATCGACAAGCGCGGACGAGTGGCCAGTCGTGAATAGGTCTCGTAAACGGCCAGCGCGGTTGGATGCGCCTCAATATTGCGGAGAAGCACGCCAAGCAGGCACTTGGCGGTATCGTGAAAGGCGTTGGATTCAGGATTCAACTTGTGAATGTTGAACAAATGGCTCAGGGCATCCTGATGGTTTGGTGATCGCGCCAGCACCTGCTCCAGAAAGGTTTGCGCCTGTTGCATCTCTAAATTGCCTAAGTGGTCCAAGGCTTGCTGCATCAGCGGGCTCACCTTGTCTTCCGGGGCCTCCTCGAAGCTGTCCCGGTCTACACCCACCAGTCGTTCTCCGGCATAAGCCATCAGGGCGCCAGCGGCTATCCCGCCGATATGGGCCGCGTAGGCCACATGGCTGTCTCCGGAAAAAAAGAGCTGGTAGCATTCATTGGCCAGCCAGACCGGTAGCAGCACGATGGCCGGTATGGTGGCCGTATTGAAAAAAAAACCCAGGGAATAAAATATGCTGACTTTTTTTGTGCCATACAGCACCGTGTAGGCCCCCATGAGTCCAGCGATGGCCCCGGACGCACCGACCAAGGGGATCGTGCTCGACGGGTATACCGCATAAAAAAGCCCAGCAGCTGCCAACCCGCTGGTCAGATACATAACGGTAAAAAGCGTCCGGCCCGAACCGATCTCCAACATGCACCCCAGGATCCACAAGAACACCATGTTGCCCACCAGGTGCCCGACACCGCCATGCAAAAACATGTAGGAAAAAAAGGTGGCTGGGCGAGGGTAAGCCGGACGAAGGCCGTATGCAAAGGCAACACTTTTATCGCGTTGCGCCTCGTAGTCCCGGCGCAGCGCCAACCAATTTCCATGTTCCGGGTCCTGGGGAAGGATAATCTGCCCGTCGATCAGCCGCGAGATGAAATCCAAATCGGCTTCCATATCGAAATGGGTCTCCATAAGCACCTGCTGATCCATTGCGTCACGTTCGGGAAGGCTGTCGACAGACGTCCCGGCTGCCTCCAGATAGTCGATCTAGCGGGGAACCTCGATGGCAGCCAGCCCGGAAGTCAGATAAAACTGCTCCGCCGCCATCCTGGATTCGTCATCATTGACCTGAAAAAGAAGAAATACCAAGCAGTTGATGACCAGCAGCGCCAATGTCACCACCGGCGGATTTTTCCATCCAATTTTTCCGGAGATGGGAACCACGAGCATGATCGCTACTCTCGAAGGTCGCGAATAAAGTCGCCCAGCGCGGCGACACCCTGATCTTCCACCAGCCGCAACGCCTGCGTGCCGATGACGGCAATATCGGCTTTTCCTTCGAGAAACTTAATGTCGGATCGGTCTTGGACGCCAAACCCCAGGGCCAGCGGCAAATGCGTGGCCGCCCGGCAGCGTGCCAGGTAATCGCCGATCTGCCGGGAGAACGCCGTCTGGTCACCGGTGACCCCTTTGCGGGCCACACAATAAACGAAACCGTCGGCCACCCGGGCGATGCTGTTCATACGCGCATCGGCGGTGGTGGGCGAATAAATGAAGATGGGGGAAAGGTCGTGGCTGGCCATGGCGTCCAGATAGTCGGCAGCCTCTTCCGGGGGCAGGTCCGGCACGATGGCCCCTCGCAGGCCTGCCAACTGCATATCGTCGGCAAATCGATCCACGCCGTGCTTGAACAGGATATTGTAGTAGGTCATGTATAGGAATGGAATCGGAAACTGCCGGGCCGCCCGACGGCCGAAATTTAGACACTGGTCCACCGTGACCCCGTTGGCCAGAGCGGCCTGGTTGGCCCTTAAGATCACCGGACCGTCGGCAATCGGCTCGGAAAAGGGAATCTGCAGTTCCATCAGGTCAACCCCGGCATCGACCATGGTGCGCACGATCTCCAGGGAGGCCGCTAAAGTGGGGTAGCCGATGACGATGTGGGTCATCAGCAGGATCTTCTTTTCGGCCAACCGAGAGCGAATGTAGGTTTCAAGCATGGTATTGTTTGGCCTTTTCAATGATGAATTGTTTCCATTTGGGGTCGTCGAAGGCATCCGCGATGGTGAAGATGTCCTTGTCTCCCCGGCCGGACTGGTTGATCAGGATAATATCGTCAGGTGACATCCCCGGCGCTTCCTTGAAGGCCCGGGCAAAGGCGTGTGCCGACTCCAGGGCCGGGATGACGCCCTCTTTTTGCATGGTCAGACGCAGGGCCTCGACCACCTCCCGGTCCGTGGCCCCCTCGAAGCGCACCCGCCCTTTTTCCTTCAGATCCGACAGGATTGGAGAAACACCGACGTAGTCCAGGCCGGCGGCGATGGAATGGGTTTCCCTCATCTGGCCGTCCCCGTCCTGCAGAAAGTAGGTCTTGTACCCCTGGGCCACGCCCACGCTGGCGTCGCCTGAGCAGAGTCGGGCGGCGTGTTCGCCGGAATCCAGGCCCCGACCGGCGGCCTCCACACCTACCAGTTCGACGTCGTCATCGAAAAATCCGCTGAAGATGCCCATGGCGTTTGATCCGCCGCCCACACAGGCAAAAATCCGGTCCGGCAGCCGCCCCTCGGTTTCCAGAAACTGCCGGCGGGCCTCCTTGCCGACAATGGACTGAAACCAGGAGACCATTTCCGGAAAGGGATGCGGCCCGCAGGCGGTGCCCAGCACGTAGTGGGTGGAATCCATATGGGTCACCCAATCCCGGAAGGCCTCGTTGATGGCGTCCTTCAAAATTCGCGTGCCGTCGGTCACCGGCACCACCGTGGCCCCCAGCTGCTCCATCCAGAACACATTGGGACGCTGGCGCTCGACGTCGACCTCACCCATGTAGATGGTGCAGTCGAAGCCGAAACGGGCGGCCATAGTGGCCGTGGCCACCCCGTGCTGGCCGGCCCCGGTTTCGGCAATCACCCGGGTCTTGCCCATGCGTTTGACCAGCAAGCCCTGCCCCATGACATTGTTGGCCTTATGGGCACCGGTGTGGTTCAGGTCCTCGCGTTTGATGAAAATGCGTGCCCCGCCGAAGTGACGCGTCAGGTTCTGGGCATCGGTGATCGGTGTCGGCCGGCACGAGTAACTGGACATGAGCTGTTCGTAATCCTGCCAGAAGAGGGGGTCGTTCTTGGCCTCGTGATAGACCCCTTCCAGTTCATCGAAGGTGGCAACCAAAATCTCGGGCAAAAACGCCCCCCCGAAGTTGCCATAATAGCCCCGCTTAATCATGTTTCAGTCCTCCAATCTGCTGAGAGAAAACGAAGGTGTCCGTATTGCAGTAAAGCATCGAGAAAACGGCGTTGCGAGCCTGCTTGAAATTGAGGAAACGGTGGACCACCAACACTGGCGCGTCGGCATCCATACCCATGACCGCCGCTCTCTTGGCATCCAGACGGCCGATGCGAAAGGTCTGTCGCCCCCCCGTCGGGCGCATGTAGAACCTGGACTCGACCACCTGGGACAGGGAGCGTCCGGCCAGATCCATGCGTTCGATGCCCTTGAACAGCACCGGGTGCAGATAGATCGCTTCCAGCAGCACCGGCATTCCGTCAACCCGGTTCAACCGGGACAGGTAGAAGGCCGTCCCACCGGCAAAAGGGTTCTCCGCATCGGCCGAAACGTTGATCCGTTTGGTTTTTTGAAGCAGTTGAACGTCAACAGCGACTCCTTTTTTCTGAAATGCCGAACTGGTGCCGGCCAGGGAGAACAGGTCGATCTCCTGCTCCGGCGCGCGCACATAGGTTCCCGACCCCCGCCGCCGCGACAGCAGGCGCTTGCGCACCAGCACATCGATGGCCTGTCGCACCGTCGGCCGCCCGATGCCGTAGTCCTTGGCCAGTTGGGGTTCCGACGGAATACGGGAACCGGGCGAATAGTCGCCAGCCCGGATGCCCTCCATAAGGATGTCGGCCAGTTGATGGTATAGTGGGATGGGGGATTGGGAATTTAACATGAAAGAATTTGGTCTCTGGTCTTGGAATTTAGCGTATGAGCTTTGCGCTTCAAGCCGATCAGCTTACCAGCTTATGCACTTATCAGTTATGATTTTCCGAATTCCGACAAAAATGCCACTTATTTGTAAAGTTGTCAATACAAATAAAAGCCTACGCAAATTGAATCATTTGCCATTTGATCCCGCGTGACGCTTGAAGCATTTCAACTGTCGCATGCGCCCTCAACCGGTTCGTCTGAGAAAGCAAGCAGCGCAGGCGTGGAACTGATATTGAATTCGCTGTGTAGATCGTTGGCACTGCCGCCGCCACGGTCATGAAGCGTCACCGAGGTACCGGATGGTGAAATCAAGGCGATACGCAGATCTCCAATATAGGTGTGCGTGATATTCACATGAACCTTTAGGGAACGGAGGGTGAAAGCCTGATCACACACGATTTTGTCTTTGATCCCCCTTGAATTGTTATCCGGAATGCTTTTGTCCGGTGATGAGCCGCTCTGGAAAGTTATATCACCTGGTCTTACGCCGCGTCTCATGGCCTCCGCCACAGCAGCAGCGGCATCGACCCGTCCGTGCCCAAACCAGGGGCTCCATGTGCCGTCTTCGTCACCCACATCACTGAAGTCACCATTATCAAAAGGTGGGATGGGTGATATATCCCAACTTGTATCGGGATCGAAGACGGCGGATGGTGTGCGGGGATAAGCCTGGAAATCGAGATCCTTTGAGGCGGTCTGCTTGAGAATGGAAACGATTTCCAGCGCGGTCAGGTCAGGATTCGCTGAAACGATCAGGGCGGCAATGCCGGCCACCAAGGGGGTCGCACTTGAGGTACCACCGAATTCGTGGGTAACGCCACCCGGTTGTCCGGTTGTCGTAGTAACGCCCAGTCCCCTGACATCCATGCGATGGTAAGCATGGCCATTACTGCTCGGCGCACACAGGGAAATCCCGGGGCCATAATTGGAATAGTGACTCCGCCGCGCCGTACTTGCCAGTGCCGCGATATTCATGACTCCCGGAATTGCCACCAAATTTCTATCAAACTGTCTCGCCGTATCAACACCGATCCATTCCGCAGAGCCATCATTGTACACACGCCATCCATGGGTAAATGGCACATCTACGGCTGCCGTGTGACTGATGGGACAATTGTCATTACCGGCTGCCCATAAAAAGACGATACCCTTCCCTCGCCTTCCGCCAGTCTGTGCAAGTTCGGTTAGGCGATTAACAACGGGAAGGGCCAACACGAAGGTCGGTATCCCACTCCATGAATTGGACATCACATCCACCTTGTCCGCTATGAAACTCAACGCGGTCAGCAGTTTCGAATCACTGATATACAAAGAAGGACCATCTGACTCCCACTGGATGGGGAGCAGACGGCACCCCGGCGCTGCCCCGACCGTCAGCAAAGCGTCTACTTCGCCGGCAATGACACCGGCACAAGATGTGCCGTGATTGGAACCGGGTTGATACATTTCACCCGGATCAGCATCGATATCGCCCGAAGTGATCAAGCGTTCTCCACGGAAATACCCCCAGTCGGCAAATTTGTCGGGGGAATCGAAATCATGGTGGTCCAGCTTGCAGCCATCATCGGTAACCGCAACGACAACATTCTCACTTCCGAAATGGTCCAGCAAGCGCCATGCATCCTCACATTGCGAGCATGCGCGTGTGTCATAATCCGGATCATTCAGATCCGTATGCAAGTGCCATTCACCCCCATATTGCGGATCTAAAGGAAGAGCGAATTGACTGGTGGCCACACGCTGGTCCAGATCATGCTCGGCCACTTCAACCAAAGGATCGTCTTCGGTCAGTTTCACCACCAGCTTAACCGGGTTCATACCGGTATGCGTGGTCAGTTGAAATAGATAATCACGGTCACTGTAAACCGCCTTTTTAACGAGGCCGTAGCGACCGGCAAATGCATCGACCTCCTCGGGGGAGGGCGGTGTTTTGAAGACCACAAAAATTCGATCAGTTATCAAAAATTCGGCTCCGGTTTGTGCCTCAAAATATGCATGGTGGGTCGGTGCAACCGCTCGGCTGCGACGCATCACCGATTCAAGATTTGTTGAATTTGTCGTTATCAGCGTCGAGCCAGATGATACCTGCTGCTTGTCGACAATCGCATCATCATCCAAACTGTCCGGCAAGGCTCGGACAACCATTTGCACGAGGCTCTTGTTAAGCTCAATTTTCTTCCCGGATCGATAGGTGTATGTTTTTTCTGATGCAGTCATATTTTTTTTCCTTCCTGACGATGTTTAGATCCAGGTTAAGGATGTTATGGCCGCCTGGTTTATTGAGCTTTTTAGAGCTGCCCCCCATGCTCCATTAAAGCATGTCGGCGAATCCTTTTAGAGAGAAACAAACCTGACAGGCTTCTTGCAGATCAATAAGCAGTTGCGTGAAGCACAGAAGATAAAACGGATTTCAGGGATGTAAGGCGGTCAGTGGCAGCAGTTGTGATTGAAAAAAACATAATTGAGTTTGATCGAACAGTCAATCCCGGAATGAAGGCTGACAGAACAGCCAGGGCATATTGACGATTCTTTCGGAATTACATATGATGACCACGGCTGGTAAACGCATTTGACACCCCTTTCTGTGGGGCGACAGCGTTCATGTCCCATGGTTTCTCCTGAGCATCGAAAGCAGACCGCCATGACCACCACCGACGGCTGGCCCGTCCTGATCATCGATGATGAGCAAGACATCCGCGAGGTCACCGCCCTGACCCTCGTGGATGCCGGGTACCGGGTCGAAACCGCGGCCGACGGCGCCGAGGGACTGGCCCGCTGCGAACAGTTCGCCCCCCGCATCGTCATCACCGACATCCGCATGCCCGGCATGGACGGCATCCAGGTGTTGGAAACCATCAAGCAGCGCTTTCCAGACACCGAGGTGATCGTGGCCACGGCTTTCGGCGAAATGGAGACCGCCGTCCGCGCCCTGCAGCTGGACGCCTCGGACTTTATCACCAAGCCCATTCACACCGAGGCCTTAATGGTGGCCCTGGAGCGCGCCCGTCACCGCTATGCCACCCGCCAGCAGCTCAAAGACTATACCCGGCACCTGGAAAAAGGGCTCTCCCGCACCACCCGGCAGCTGGAGGAGACCGTCGCCTTTCAGGATCGGCTCATCGAAAGTTCCATGGACGGCATTCTGGGCTGTGACGGCAGCGGAAAAGTGATCACCTTCAACCGCAGCATGGAGCAGATGCTGGGGTTCGATCGCGCCGAGGTACTGCACCGGGCCACCCTGGAACGTTTTTTTAGCCAGGTGGAGTTCCGCCGCTTCCAGGAAGATCTGGCCGCATCCGGACACGGCGGCCCCAATCGGTTGATGCTCTACGAAACCTGCCTGCTGGATCACCGCCGACAACCGGTGCCGATGCAGCTGTCGGCCGTGGTACTGATGGAAGGCGACCAGCCCGCCGGTACCGTCTGCTTTTTCCGCGATCTGCGGCGTATCCATCGCCTGGAGCAGGAGATGGCCGACCAGGCCCGCCTGCTGCACCAGGACAAGATGATGTCCCTGGGACGCCTGGCCGCCAGCGTGGCCCACGAGATCAACAACCCGCTTGCCGGTATTCTCAACTACATCCGCCTGATGCTGCGCACCATGAAAAAAGGGCCCCTGCCCCCGGACAAACATGCCCAGTTCGCCGGCTACCTGGCGCTGGTGGAAACCGAGACCGACCGCTGCTCGAAAATCGTATCCAGTCTGCTCACCTTTTCGCGCCGCTCGCCGGTATCGGTCGGCCCCGTGTCGATCACCGAGATATTGGATCGCAGCATCGTGCTGGCCCGCCACCGCCTCGAACTGGGCAACGTCAACCTGGCCACCCGTATCGCGAACCATCTGCCTGACATCCGCGGTGACGCCAACCAGCTTCAGCAGTGCCTGCTCAACCTCATATTCAACGCCGTGGATGCCATGCCCGACGGCGGCACATTGACGCTCAGCGCTGCATCGGAACCCAACCCCAATACGGTGGTCATCCAAGTGACCGACACCGGCCACGGCATCCATGAAAAAGATATGAGGCACCTCTTCGAGCCGTTTTACACGACCAAGCAGGAGGGCCACGGCATCGGCCTGGGGCTGTCCACCACTTACGGCATCATCGACCGCCACGGCGGCAGCTTGACGGCCGCCAGCCAACCGGGCCGGGAAACCATCTTCGAAATCAGACTGCCCGTCCAGGCGTCCATTTCAACTTCTCCCGGAGATGCGGCATGACGACGGCCATGCCGCCGCACCATCACCGCCTGGGCATCCGCTGCGACCACTGGCTGGACATCATGGATGAGTTGAACATCGGCGCCTTCGTGGCCGACGGCAGCCGACGGATCACGGCCATCAACCTCAGCGCCCAGGCACTGCTGGGACTGCGCGAGCCGGAAGTAGTCGACCGGGACTGCCGTGAAGTGTTCACCGGCGTGCCCTGCACGGTCGAATGCGTGATGCACCATCCAGACATCGCCGGGAACCGGGATCCGGACATGGAGGTCACCGATGAGGAGAACCAGCGCCATCTGATCACGCGCATGGCCACCCCCATTTACAATCGCCGGGGAGAGGTCGCCGGGTGCATGACCATCCTGCAGGACCACTCCCCCATCACCCAACTCATCGACAGGCTGCACTACGAGGAGAGAAGTCTTAAAATCATCCTGGATAATCTGGATGTGGGCATCTTCACCGTGAACCGGGGAGGGCTGATCAATTTTTTCAACCGGGCGGCCGAAACCATCTCCGGCTACGACCGGCACCAGGTCCTGGGCCAGTCCTGTGCCATGATCTTCTCCGGTGAGCGCTCCCCGGACGTCTGCCTCCTTAAGGCGTCGATTGCATCGGGGGAGACCCGCAGCAGCCACCAGGGACGGATGACCGACAAGGACGGCACCACCATTCCCATACGCGCCAACTACATGGCTCTGAGAAATGAGAAGAACGTCATCGTGGGCGGCCTGGCCACCTTTCACGACATGACCCTGGCCCATCAGTTGAACCGGGCCATCAGCAACCGCTACACCTTCCATGACATGATCGGCAAAGACCCGTCCATGCGAAAGATTTTCGAGATGGTGGCGGTGGTGGCCCCCAGCCAGGCCACCGTATTGGTCGAAGGCGCCACGGGTACCGGCAAGGACCTGCTGGCCAAGGTGATCCATTCGGCCAGCCCGCGGGCAGCCAAGCCGATGGTGAAGGTCAACTGTGCCGCCATACCGGAAAACCTCATCGAGTCGGAAATCTTCGGCTACGTCAAAGGCGCATTTACCGGGGCGGACCGGGACAAACCGGGACGCTTCTCCGAAGCCGAGGGCGGTACCATCTTCCTGGACGAAATCGGCGATCTGCCCCTCTCCCTGCAGGCCAAGCTGCTGCGGGTGCTCGAGGACAGGGAGTTTTATCCATTGGGCTCCCGCCGTACCCGCAAGGTGGACGTGCGCATCATCTCAGCCACCAACCGGCAGCTCAACGACCTGGTGAACCGGGGGCTGTTTCGCGAGGACCTGTTCTACCGGCTCAACGTCATGCGCATCGAACTGCCCCCACTGAGGCAGCGAAGGGGGGACCTGCCCCTGCTTATCCGCCACATCGTCCGCGGCCTTTGCGCCGCCCGGGCGGTGACCCCACCGGCCATCTCCAAAACAGCCATGCAGATCCTGCTCAACTACGACTATCCGGGCAATGTCCGCGAACTAGAGAATATCCTGGAGCATGCCCTGATCATCTGCCGCGAAGCCATGATTCTGCCGGATCACCTCCCGGGTTATGTGATGCAGGATCAACCATTCTGTGCCGCGACCGATCCTGCCGCTAACCCCGCAGGATCGAACAATCAAGAGCGCCGGCGAATACTGGCGGCGTTGGAGAAATCCGGCGGCCATCGCGGCAACGCCGCCCGGGAACTAAACATGGAGCGCACCACCCTATGGCGTAAAATGAAAAAACTCAACATCGGCGATCAATAAACAACCTGCTTGAAATATTTAGAAAATTTTGAT
>JAGTUY010000472.1 GCA_018224455.1 Desulfosarcina sp. | reverse complement strand
CGGCATCCAGGTGTATCACACGGCGGATCCGGCGCACCCCGAACAAGCCTGTCGCAAGGTGATTGACCTGACGGCCGGCAGCGGAAAAGACCAAGCTGAAAAAGAAAACGAAGACGAAAATAAACGTATTTATTATGTGGCACTTACCCGTTCACGCCTCAAGCTTTACGTGCCTTATTATCCCGCCAGCAGGAACTACAGCTGGTGTGGGCCCATCTGCCGGTTTGTCTCCCACAGCATCCGCCAGATGTTTCCAAAGGCCGCGGAACCACCGGCACCCGGCAGTGGCTGGCATCACGTTGGCCTCCATGCAGCGGGCGCATGGGGCACCCAACCCATCCGCGACGAAAGCGGAAAGGAGCCCTTGCGGCTGTTGCCCGAACGCCTGCTGCCGGTGCAGACCGATTTCAGGCATCGAAAAATTTCCCTGGAATCTTTTTCCAGCATCGGCCATCGGATGGTTCAGTCTGGTGATACCGTCGGCCGGGCAGCCGCTTTTCGACTGATTGACGCGGGACGGCGGGAAGATGATGAGCCCGCTTCTGTCATTCCACGCGAATCAATGGATCCGAACCTGTCCGACGAGCTTCCCGGTGGCACCCTTATGGGGTCCATGTTTCACCATATTTTCGAGCACATCGATTTTCAGACCGTGGTGGACGGTCCTGCCGACATCCTGGCGGATGGCGGCGCACGCCTGGTCATTGAATCGGCTCTCGCGCTTTTCCGGATCGAGCCGCGATGGGCGCCAACGGTTGCCCGAATGGTTGCCGCGACCTTAAGCATGCCAATCGATGCCAATGGCCCGTCGCTGCTCCTGGGCCGGCTTGGTCCGGACCATCGGCGGCACGAAATGGAATTCTATTTTCCCCTGGTGGCGCCAATACCGAAACAGATACGGGTGCCTGGGTGCACCCTATCCGGCGATCCGTGCGGGGAAATGGTGATCCGGGGATTCATCGACGTGGTGTTTTTGTGGCAGGGACGCTACTACATCGCCGACTGGAAATCCAACCGGTTGGAGGACGGATATGGTCAATCCGCCATGGCCGAAGAGATAGCACGGGCCGGTTATGACCTCCAGTATCAGTTGTACACGATTGCCACCTTGAGATGGCTCAAGCGATGCCTGGGGGATCGCTTTGAGCCGCATCATCATTTCGGCGGCGCATTTTACCTTTTTATCCGGGGCATGGGGACCGGCGGCCAGAACGGTATTTTTCACGTGACCCCGGATCGGCTGCTGCCCCTGGAATTCCTTGAGCATGCCATCCAGAAAAAAATCGCGGGCCTTCAATGATAGA
This sequence comes from Desulfosarcina sp., assembly GCA_018224455.1. Lineage (GTDB taxonomy): Bacteria > Desulfobacterota > Desulfobacteria > Desulfobacterales > Desulfosarcinaceae > Desulfosarcina. The sequence continues at coordinate 3,306 of JAGTUY010000472.1, read as the reverse complement.
CAATCAAAATGAAAACCCATGCGACAGGCTCAGGCACTTCGGCATCGGTGCGGGTCATACGCCTACGGACGGCCTGCCGAGCCTGTTCGCCGACCTGGGACTTTCAGACCTGGACTTGATGACCATCCGGGATCTGTCGCAGGTCGGCCCCAAACCGGTTGACGACGCTCTCATCGGCATGCTGGGGTTGATGTTTTCGGCGCTGGGTGAAGGCAGTCTGTGTCTGGTCCTGGACACGGATCATCTTAGGAAATCCCTGCCGCAAACCGCCGATCCGGCTGTGCTCAAACTGGTCAACGGCTTTATGGGCCGCCTCGATGAAGGATGCTACGACACGTTGATCGACCGATCCGGCAGCGGTGGCTTCAAGCCGATGGTGCTGGATGAAACGACCGGCCGCCGGCTGCTCTATTTTCAGAAATTTCACTATCACGAAAGACGCCTGAAACAGCGATTAAAATCATTTTTAACGCTGCCTGGGGATCACCAACCGACCGGCGAAACCATACGGACGGTGATTGATCATTTGTATGACGCAGAGGCGGTGATCCGCAAAGGTGCCGACGGAACGCCGATCACCAAGGATCCGTTTCAGGTCGATGCCATCCGGGCGGCACTGACCGCCCCGCTGCTGATCGTTTCCGGCGGGCCGGGAACCGGGAAGACATCGTTGCTGGTGAATATTCTCAGGGCCCTGGTTCGAACCGGTACCGATCCTTCACGAATCATGCTGGCCGCCCCGACGGGTCGCGCCGCCCAGCGGATGAGCGAAACATTGATGTCCAATCTGGCCACCATCGCCCAGCCTGACAGCGGCGACCTGCAACTGGGCCGTTTGCGCGGTTCCACCTTACACAAACTCCTGGTTTACCGGAGCCGTACCGGCGGATTCTTATTCGGCGAGCGTCGTTATATTCCGGCCGACGTGATTGCCGTGGATGAGGTCTCAATGGTTGATGTGGTGATGATGGACCGGCTCTTCCAGGCCATCGAGCCGGATCGAACACGGGTGATTCTGATCGGGGACAAGGATCAGCTGCCCTCGGTGGAGGCCGGATCGGTGCTGGCCGACATGAGTCCGGCTGCAGGCCGCGCTTTCGCCAACCATTTTGTGGAACTGCGCCATGTTTACCGCTCGGCCGGACCGCTGCTCGAGCTGGCGCAAGCCATCAACGCCGGCCATCCGGTTTCCCTCGAACCCATCGACTTCGACCGGGCCTTGACCCTAAAGGCCCGGCAATGGGCATTTGTAACCGCCGGCGACGGCGACGCGTTTGCCCGGCATCTGGATGGGTGGGTCATGCACCAGTATGTTCGGCAAAAAAACAAAAATGGGGATAGTTACGCGAATTTAGTGCATCAATTGATTCAACGGACGGATTCGCCGGAATCCATGGCCGGTGAAAACCGGACGAATCTGCTCAACAGGCTTTTCACATTCGCCTACCAATGTCGAATATTGACCGTGCTGCGCCATGGACGCACCGGAGCGCGGTGGGTCAACCACCGCATTGCCGCCGGTTTGAGACAGGTCCTCGACCCGGACGGCAACCCGGACGATCGTCTGTTCAGCGGCGCATTGATCATGATTACCCGCAACGATTACACCCGGGACCTGTTCAACGGGGATGTGGGGCTGGTGATGCGTCAGCCTGACGGCATGGTTCAGGTCCATTTCAAGCGTGCCGGCGGGATTGCGGTGTTTCCCGCCGCCGGGCTGTCCGATTGGGATCTGGGTTTTGCCATGACCGTTCACAAAAGCCAGGGGTCTGAATTTGACGATACCCTGCTGGTGCTGCCTGAGGACTCAAATCATCGGCTGCTCACCCGGGAAATCGTCTATACGGCTGCCACACGCGCCTCCCGGCGTCTGATTGTTTATGGGACGACGGCCGCATTTCAAACGGCCCTGAAACGAAAAATACAGCGACAGTCCGGGTTGATTTAACCATACGCCCGTTGACAAGCCGTCGATAAACTTTTACGATGCTGATATAATTCACGATACCAAGGGGGTGAATATGAACAGGGGGGATCTGATCGAAGCTCTGAAAAGAAAAAACGGCTTTACTCGGGAGAAAGCCGAGCGGGTAATTGATCTTTTTTTCGGGGAAATGACCAACGCGCTCGCCAATGGCGACCGGGTAGAAATCAGAGGGTTCGGAAGCATCTTTGTGAAACAATATGATTCCTATCGCGGGCGCAATCCAAGGACGGGTGAATCGGTAACCGTCAAATCCAAACGACTGCCTTTTTTCAGGTGTGGAAAAGAACTGAAAGAGCGGGTGGACACTCCAAGGCATTGATTGACCGCGCCCGGCAACCCCCATATCGTGCTCGCCTGGCTGCCCGTGCAATCCATCCTTGGAAAATCGCTGCGGAAGGGTGCATGTCGCCGCCGGTTCGATATCGTGAATCCCAAGCCCCGCCATCCGTCTGCCCCGATTCACCGCCCGACTTAAGACCATAAACCAATGATGAATACACCGCTTGTCGAGGCAGGATGCTGCCGCCACCTTGGGCAAACCCCAAACCGGTTCCGGCATCATTTTCGGCCCGATCCCAAACCGGAAAAAGTGGCCGGCGATCCCTTGACCGCTCCCCATGACGAGACATCGGCATCGACCGAGCACGCCATTGTCTGTCGCCAATGCCTCCATGGGATCACTTCAACCGCAGAACGCAGGGTGATCAAGGGCGCACACGCGCACACGTTTGCCAATCCGGAAGGCATCGTTTTTGAAATTGCCTGTTACCGGGATGCCTGGGGATGTGTTTATGTTGGACCCAGCTCGCCCCAATTCACCTGGTTTACTGGCTGCGTGTGGCGCATTGCTGTGTGTGCCAACTGCCATGTTCACCTTGGATGGCGCTTCTCGGCGGTTGAGGGCCATTTTTTCCATGGATTGCTCATTAACCGACTCATCGTCAGAGAAGCCTGACGGATAGACCACAACTTGTGCCGGCACCCTCGTTTCAACACCACCGAGTGTGTTTTCACGTGAAACGTTTCGCATAAATATCATAGGCTTATTCTCGGTCGGAACATGAATGGCATTTATGCTTTTGACAGAAGCACGGCGTTCACCTATAATTCGACTAAATTCTGGCCGTGGAAAGACGGTCGCCATAGCACCTTGAGAATGGCGTTGCTTCCACGCGCATCGGCTTGATTTTATCCACAGGGGTTTTTTTGCGGTTATGGCCATCTTAAAAGCAATTCCCATTCTGGTAGCGGCATTTTTTCTTGGTAACTGGTTTCTTTCCGAAGTCAGAAAAGCCAGGTCCGCCGGGAAAGCATGGTAT
>JAGTUY010000471.1 GCA_018224455.1 Desulfosarcina sp. | reverse complement strand
CTTACTGAGACAAGGGTGTTCCCCCGGTTGAAGGTTGTAGAATCTCGTTCCCCGATGAAAACCGTAGGCCACGCGGAACCAAAAGTGGATGCGATTAAATTGGTACAGGGAAAACCGGCCTTCACTGCAGATTTTGAAAAGCGTGACCTGCTTGTGGCGAAAGTACTCCGCAGCCCTCACGCCCATGCGCTGATCAAGCATATTGACACCACTGAGGCTAAAGCCTTGCCTGGTGTGGCGGCTGTTTCGACATGGAAAGATATTCCCCGAGTTGTGTATTCAACAGCAGGCCAATCCCATCCGATCCCAGGGCCGCTGGATACCTTTTCGCTGGATAAGAAAGTTCGCTTCGTGGGCGATCGGGTGGCTATGGTAGCGGCGGAAACCGCAGAAATTGCGGATGCTGCCCTTAAATTGATCAAAGTCGATTATGAACTTTTACCTCTGCTTTTGGATCCCACCAAAGCGATGGCTGATGGTGCGCCAATCATTCATGATGAAGCTGAATATGTGAATTTCGACGAATCGGACCCTAATAGAAACCTGGCTGCTGAAATCAGGATTGATGTTGGGGATATTGAGAAGGGTTTTTCTGAAGCGGATCATATTTTTGAAGAAGAATATGAAGTGCCGAAAGTGCAGCAAGCGCATATTGAGCCGCACGTGGTCATGACCTATTGGGATGAGAATGATCGCCTGGTCATCCGAACGAGCACACAGGTGCCGTTCCATGTCCGGCGGCAGATTGCCCCCGTGTTAGATTTGCCCATCAAGCGCATCCGGGTGATCAAACCCCGAATTGGAGGCGGTTTTGGCGGCAAACAGGAAGTTCTGATCGAAGATGTGGCTGCCCACCTGACGATTGCCACAGGGCGCCCGGTGATCTATGAGATGACTCGCGAAGAAGAATTTATCGGCGCCCGCACACGGCATCCGATGCGGATCCGTATGAAGACCGGTGTGAAGGATGACGGCACGATCACGGCCAATGAAATGTATGCGCTCAGCGATACGGGCGCGTATGGCTGCCATGCCCTGACCGTTGCTGGAAACACAGGGCATAAAGCCATGGCACTGTATGTTGGTGACGGTCCGTACCGTCAAAACCCGAACATTCGGTTTTATTCAGACGTTGTCTATACCAACACCGTACCTTCCGGCGCTTACCGCGGTTATGGTGTCCCACAGGGGTTTTGGCCGGTGGAACGTCATATGGAAACGATCTCACGCAAATTAGGATTGGACCCGATCGAATTCAGGCTGAAAAATGCCTTGAGAGCCGGTGAGATCCATCCCTTTAGTAAGGTGTGGAGCGAAGGACGCGAACCGAAACCTGAAACGATCTATACGATCGGTCTGGAAGAATGTGTTCAGCAGGGCCGGATGATGAGCGGTTGGGATCATAAATTTAACAATCAACAATGGCATGTGGTCCCGGGCAAAAAACATCTTCGCAAAGGCATTGGCCTGGCGATGGTGATGCAGGGGACGGCCATCCCTTACCTGGATATGGGCGGTGCCAGCATCAAAATGAATGATGATGGATCGTTTAATCTGCTCGTCGGGGCAACCGACTTGGGAACCGGTTCTGACACTGTTCTGGCGCAAATGGCGGCTGAAACCCTGGGCGTACCGATCGATGATATTCTGGTTTATTCGTCGGATACCGATTTCACCCCCTTTGATAAAGGCGCATATGCCTCCAGCACTACTTACATTTCTGGTGCGGCAACAGTAAAAGCGGCAGAAAAGGTTGCGGCACAAATCAGGCGCCGGGCAGCAAAGATGCTGGCAGAAGACGGCATTGAGGTTGACCAGGCTGAAATCTTGTTGGAGGATCGCAAAGCTATTGCACCAACGGGCGATGTGATCAGCATGGCCGATATTGCCTTAAACTCGCTCCACCAGACAGACCAGGAGCAGATCATGGGCGTTGCCTCGCATATGTCCCCTGTCGCACCGCCGCCTTTTGCGGCTCAATTCGCCGAGGTGACTGTTGATATGGACTCAGGCATGGTGACCGTAGACAAACTGGTGATGGCGGTGGACTCCGGGATGATCATCAACCCGGTGACAGCCTCAGGCCAGATCGAAGGCGGTATGGCTCAATCATTGGGATATGCCGTCAGCGAGGAGATGGTTTACGATGAAAATGGCCAGCCGAGAGAAAGGGACCTGGTGGATTACCATATTTTCCGCTCGGATGAAATGCCGGAACTGACCACCATCTTTGTGGAAACTTACGAGCCTTCCCATCCCTTTGGCGCTAAAGCAGTCGCTGAGATACCGATGGATGGTGTTGCCCCAGCGGTTGGGAATGCCATTTTAGATGCATGCGGCGTTTCTTTGACAAAAATCCCCGCCCTCCCGGAAAACATTTGGCGCTCTTTGAAGGGCGTGGGTAAAGATAGTGAGGCATAAATTTGACCACTGAAGTTTACCAATCTACGCCCAATATGAGGGTTGAGAACCAGGTTTATGTGATCGGGCACGTCAACCCTGACACTGATGCGATCGCGTCTGCCATGGGCTATGCCTGGTTGCTTCAGGAGCGCGATGGGGTCCACGCGATCCCGGCGCGGTCTGGAGCGATCAACCGGCAAACTGCGTGGGTTTTGAATACGCTTGAAATGGAACCGCCGATGTTATTCAATGACGCTTCGCCAAGATTTGAATCGGTTATGCGCCGGTTGGATACGGTCACACCGGACCGGCCCTTGAGCGAAGCG
>JAGTUY010000470.1 GCA_018224455.1 Desulfosarcina sp. | reverse complement strand
TCACCATGGGGCGATTTACTTTTGTCAGCGATGCCATACGGCGTTATGGGGTGACCCCTGAAGAACTGATTGGCCAGCCCTTTCTCGAATACATTCGTGAAGATGACTGGGAGATTGCCAACTGACCCAAATGCACACGGCCGACAACGCCCGGGTGCAAGGTTATGTGGGCAACATCTTCAAGGCCAGCGAACGGGCCAAGGGCCTGGTGGAACAGATTCTGACCTTCACCCGTCAGGGCAAGTCCCAGAAAGTGCCCTGCGATATCGCCATCGTGCTCAAGGAGGTGGTGAAATTGCTGCGCGCCTCGATCCCCTCCACCATCGAAATCGTCCAGAAAATCCCTTCCAATCTGGGAACTGTCCTGGCAGACCAGACCCAGATTCATCAGGTGCTGATGAACTTGTGTACCAATGCGGCCCATGCGCCCCAGGCCCTGGAACGGTTCACGTCCCGGCCGGATGAATTCGATTTGGTGATCACGGACATGACCATGCCCGCTATGACCGGCGATCAGCTGGCAACGCAGATTCTGAACCACCGACCCGACATCCCGGTAATCATCTGCACAGGGTTCAGCAAGCGGATCTCCCCGGAGATGGCGTCGTCTTTAGGCATCCGCGCCCTATTAATGAAGCCGGTCTCTGTCCAGGAGCTCGCCCGAACCATCCGTGAGGTATTGGATCAGCCGGCTAGCTGATAGCCGAAAGCGGAAGGTATGGTGGCCCGCTTGGGTCTTTGCCAAAATGAAGGCGGATTATGTTTTCATGGCCCCAACGCCGATTTCAGGGCGTCCAGGAATTTATGGTTGGCCTTGTGCAGGGGCAAGCCTGCCAGCGATCGAAGGGTGACCCACCGATGGCCATGGGCGCTTTTCAGACGCACCCGGCCGGTTACATATCGGCACAGATGGACGTCACCGCTGAGCGTGAAATGCGTATAGGCATGCCGGATTTTAGTCAGCCGACGGTCCACCGCAATCTTCAGGCCGGTTTCCGCGGCCAGCATTGATTCAACGCCCTGCCTGTCTGTTTGCCCTTTCTCGGCCGGGACGGCCGGAAATTCCCACAGTCCGCCCAAAAAACCATCCAAGGGTCGCCGGACCACCAGCATTTTGCCCTTTTTCAGGATCACTCCGATGGCCAGATGCCGGTGGGGGATTTTTCGGGATGCATCGCGCTTCGGGTAGTCGGCTGTTGTGTGGTGCCGGTTTGCCCGGCACAGGTCGGCAAGCGGGCAGGCCAGGCAGTCCGGATTTTTTGGGCGGCAGACGAGCGCGCCCAGTTCCATGAGGGCCTGGTTGAAATCTGCCGGCTGCTTCGGGCAGACCAGTTCCATGGCCGGCAGCTGGAAAATCTTATGGGCACCGCTGCGGTTAACGGGGGTGTCAATCTCCAACAGGCGGGACAGCACCCGTTTGACATTGCCGTCTACCACCGGAAGCACCCGGCCGAAGGCGATGCTCAGGACGGCGGCGGCGATGTAGTCCCCGACACCGGGCAGGGACCGGAACGCCTCTGGATCATCGGGCACCTGGCCATTGAATCGGGACGTTACCACCCCGGCCGCCCGATACAGGTTGCGGGCACGGGAGTAGTATCCCAGGCCTTCCCACAGTTTGAGCACCTCCTCAATGTCGGCCGCGGCCAGATGCGCAGGCGTGGGGAAGCGATTCATAAATCGAAGGTAGTAGGGTATGGCGGTGGCCACCTGGGTCTGCTGAAGCATCACTTCCGAGACCCATATGGCAAATGGTTCCGATGTCTCCCGCCAGGGCAGGCGGCGTCGGTGGGTCGCGTACCAGCCGAGTAGATTTTCTCTTAAAATTTCCGGTCTCATGGTTAGCGTTCCTGTCGGGTTGGGTTCAGGGCGTGGATGTAGCATAAGTTGAATCGGGCCGATGACGCCTTCGCGATCCGGCTGATCGTCAACCTGGTGGTTGAGCAACGGGACCTGGCCAGGTCATATCCCCAACTCAAGGAGATCCTTTACGCCAAAGCCATGTACAATCCCGATCTGTCGGATTCGGGGACGGGCCGAAAGCGCCGGGATAAACCGGCATAGCGCAGGGGATGCAAGAGCCGCACATGAACCATATAGAACCTGATTAGGCCACCTTATACAAGCCCCTGATCGAGCATCGCATTGACCACCTTGACGAAGCCGGCAATGTTGGCACCCATGAAATAGTTGCCCGGTCTTCCGTATTCCGCAGCCGCGTCCAGGCAGGTCTGATGGATGCTTCGCATAATGATTTTGAGACGTTTGTCCACCTCTTCGCGCGGCCAGTTGAGCCGCATGCTGTTCTGGGCCATTTCGAGACCCGAAACGGCAACGCCGCCGGCGTTGGCCGCTTTTCCCGGTGCATACAGGATCTTCTTGTCCTGGAAGAGGTCGATGGCACCGGGCGTGCATGGCATGTTGGCGCCTTCGCATACCAGTGTCACCCCGTTGCGGATCAGGTTGCCGGCGTCTTTATCGTTGATTTCATTCTGGGTGGCGCTGGGGAACGCGCAGTCGGCGGCATGGTCCCACAAGGGGTTGTGATCGCGGGTGGAATCTGCCTCGGTATAGATCGCTGCCGAGTATTTATCGGTGTATTCCATGATCCGCCCTCTTCTCAGATTCTTGAGGCGTTTGACGTAGTCCAGTTTGTCCCGATCGATGCCCTCTTCATCGAATATGTAGCCGGAAGAATCCGAAAGGGTGACCACCGTGCCGCCCATGTCGATGATTTTTTCAACCGTGTGTTGGGCTACCGTTCCCGAGCCAGAAACCAGGCACGTTTTGCCCGCGAGGGAGTCATTGCGCGTGGCCAGCATTTCGTTTGCAAAATAGACGACACCGAAACCGGTTGCTTCCGGCCTGACCAGGCTTCCGCCCCACCCCAGACCCTTGCCGGTGAGGACGCTGGTAAACTCGTTGCGCAGCTTTTTGTACATCCCGAAAAGATAACCGATTTCCCTGGCGCCGACGCCGATATCGCCAGACGGTACATCGGTATTGGGTCCGATGTGGCGGAACAGCTCCGCCATGAACCCTTGGCAGAAGCGCATCACTTCCTCGTCAGACTTGCCTTTGGGATCGAAATCGGAACCGCCTTTCCCGCCCCCCATGGACAAGGTCGTCAGCGCATTGTTGAATACCTGTTCGAAGGCCAGAAATTTGAGAATGCTCAAATTGACCGAGGCATGGAAGCGAAGCCCGCCCATAAAGGGGCCGATGGCACTGTTCATTTCGACTCTGAATCCCCGATTGACGTGTGCCTTTCCCTGATCGTCCATCCAGGGCACCCTAAACATGATCACGCGTTCGGGTTCCGTGATTCTTTCAAGAATGGCGCTGTACCGGTACTCAGGGTTTTGATCCAGAACCGGTTTTACCGATTTAAAGACCTCTGTCACTGCCTGCTGATACTCCTTTTCCGCAGGGTCTCTGGCTTCAATCGTCTTGAGGATGTCTGACATAACCCCCTCCTTTTGAAATGTTGATGGGTGGTGATGCACGTAATGTTGTCGACCCGGACAATCAGGCGTCGATTATCTTAAGGGCTTCTTCCCGATACGCATCCATAACGTAGGATGTCCCCGTCACCTTTGCGCACTCTTCGGTCAACGAGAAGATGTCTTTCCTGGAAATGTGCTTGACATTCCAGTTTCTGGAGCCGGCCATGATCTGCTGAAGGCCGACCTTGATTTTGTCCACCGCACTGAATATCCCGATTGCCCCGAGGGGGAGCTTGGGGGCTTCAGACCCGTATTTTTCCTTGATCACTTCATAGTTCATGAAGATCTCTTCTTTGGTTGAACCGAACGCGGATACCGTTGACGGAAGTCCGCCCTGCTCACCCCGCAACCATTTTTCTGTGTTTTTACCGACCATTCCCGGAATCATCAGGGCCCTGCCCATACAAACGGCCTTGCAGTAGGGGGCACCCAGTGCCAGTGCCTTGAATACGTGATCCTCTGAAGAGAAGCCGCCGGCAAAGGCGATATCCGGTACCGGTTTTCCATTTTTTACCAAACGGTCGCACAGTTCGTATGCCATGGAATGCAGATAGATGGCGGGCACCCCCCATTCGCACATCATCCTCCAGGGACTCATGCCCGTGCCGCCCGGTGCGCCGTCGATGGTCAGCAGATCGATTTTAGCGTCGCTGGACCAGCGGATAGCCATGGCCAACTCCCGCATGGGATAGGCCCCGGTTTTCAAAGTGACCCGTTGGGCGCCCAACTTACGCAGGCGTTCCACTTCACGCATGAACCCTTCCTGGTCGATGAACCCCAGCCGTGAGTGACGTTCGAATTGCTTCAGGGGCCCAGCCTTGAAGGCCGCCTGGAAAGCAGGATTTTCCGGATCCGGGGTGACAATATAGCCGCGTTTTTTCAGCTCGAGCGCCCGTTTCAGGGAATTCACTTTGATTTCACCGCCGATGCACTTGGCTCCCTGGCCCCATTTCAGTTCAATGGTTTCGACCCCCAGTTTTTCGATAACATACTCCGCCACGCCGATGCGGGTATCCTCCACGTTCATCTGTACCAGAATATCGCCGTAACCTTCATGATACCGGCGGTACTCATTGATCCGGCGGTCCATTTCCGGTGATTGGATCACTTTGCCATCCGCGTTGAATTGAAGACCGGGATCGATGCCGCAGACGTTCTCTCCGCACACCAGGGTAATGCCACTGATGGCGGCGCCAATGGCGAAATGCTCCCAGTTTTTGCGGGCGATATCCGTACTGCCGAGGGCTCCCGTGAAGATCGGCACCCTCATTTTTACTTGACTGTCCACGCCAAAGGCAGTTTCGGTGTCCACGCTGGGAAAGGTTGCCATATCCGGGTTGGCCTCGATTCCTTTGGCGCCAAAGGCATAGCCGTTGATATTTAGGTGAGAATAGTCAACGGGGTAGTCTTTGTCCGCACCGGCAGTGATGCTGCCGAAAGGTTGGGGGTACAGCAGCTCCCGGCCCCTGAAGGTGGCGCGAAACAGATCGCAGTTCCCCTTGCACCCGTCGATGCATCGGCTGCAGATCCCGGATTGGGGAGCGACATTGCGGGAGCGATTTTTTGTTTCAAGGGCCTCGTTGGCATTGGGTCTTTGAAAATTCATGATTCCATTCCTCACCTGTTAGATGTGACATGCGATTTCATCGTTCCAGTCCGGGTGTGATGCTTTCAGACGGCTCCCAATAAAAAAGGCGGCCGTTTCCTCGTCAAGATAAGGTCGCCTCACCCAAAATATAAAAAGGCGCCTTCCCACGGATACGGGGCAACAGACGCCTTTGTCGGTTGGTTTGACCGTTGCACACGCCATTGTATGAAACGGATTTAACTGTTGGATTGATCGATATCAGCGGGAAGGACCGAAGTCAAGTCAGAAGTTAAGTATAACTTACTTGTTATCCTTTTTTAAGGCATGCGGGATACTTGAGTAGTATCCCAAATCCTCGGACAGCAAAATCGCTTCGGCGACCTCGCGCATTGATTTTCGGCTGTCCATGCTGCGCTTCTGGATCCACCGGAAGGCGCTGTTAACATCCATGCTGCGTCGGCGAACCAAAATCTCCTTGGCCCGTTCAATGAGCTTGCGGGTTTCCAATTCCTCTTGGATGACCTTGGTCTTGAGCATCAACTCGGTATTCATTATGGCCAGCGCCGCCTGGTTGGCCACCGCCGTCAGCAGGTTGATCTCGACCTTGGAAAACACATGCGGGGATGCCGTAAAACAATTTAGCACCCCGATGATCTTTTCATCTTTAAGCTGGAGCGGAACCCCGACCATGGAGACCAGTCCGAGTTTCCGGGCCATCTCCTTTTCTTTGAAGCGTTTGCTGCGCATCACGTGTTTGATAATGATGGGATGTTTGTGGGTGACGACATAACCGACGACCCCCTCGTCGAGGTTCAGGGAGCGGTCCTTGACGTATTCCGGGTCGATGGACTGGGTGGCCTTCAGCCTGATTTTAGGTGGCTTTTCATTTTCGTCGACGAGCCACAGGGAGCAAATTTCCACCCCGGTGACCTTGGCGGTGACCATGACGATGAGTTTGAGCAGGTCCTCCAGGAACAGATCCGACGTGATGGCCCGGCTGATATCCATCAGGGCCTTGATATAACCATCGTAGGTGGCTTGCTCTATCTTTTCCATAAGCGCTGGTTACCGGGGCATAGATCATTTTTTAATGGTTGGTTGATGACGCGGATCATAGGGACGGTTACTGAAACTTAACAATCAAGCCCGCTGCCCGGACCATCCCAACGCCTCGGGATTGACGATGCTCGGAATGGCATGGGGCGGATCCTTTTCGAAAAAGGGCAGGATGTCCGTTTGCTGCCAGAGGGGATATCCGCAGAGGACGCCGGCCACATTGCAGGCCGCCAAGGTGGCCATGCCTTCCCGGGTCCACTGGGTGGCCGAGGCGATATGGGGAACGATGACCACGTTGGTCAGCTCAGCCAGGCCGGGAGCCAAGACTGGCTCGTGCTCGAAGACGTCCAAGCCGGCGCGAAAATCCGGATGGTGTCGGCAGTGGTCCACCAGAGCGGCTTCATCGACCACCGGTCCGCGGCTGGTATTGATCAAAATGGCATCGGATTTCATCAACGACAATCGTCGTGCGTCGATAAGGTGGCGGGTGGTGTCGTCCAGCACCGTGTGGACGCTGACGCAGTCCGCCGTTTCCAGCAGTGCCTCGACGGATGCGGCACGGCGACAGGTCACGGGTGGTTGGTGCTGCGCGACACGAAAGCGATTGAAGTCGGCGACAAATGACTCCAGATCGGCGTTGGCGGCAAGGTCGTGATAAATTATCTGCATACCGTGGCCCTGGAGCATCATGCGGGCATAGGTTGCTCCGATTCTGCCGGCGCCGATGATGCCCAGGGTCTTGCCCTGCAGCAGGGTTCCCAGGAAAAGATCGGGCAGCCAGCCGGTGTAGCGGCCGGCGCGCAGAAAGCGTTCCGCCTCCCCGATATGGCGGGCCGCCGCGAAGGTGAGGGCAACGGCCATCTCGGCGGTGGTTTCGGTGAGCACGCCCGGGGTGTTGCCCACCGGGATGCCTGCGCGGGTGGCTGCATCCAGATCCACGTTGTTGTATCCCACGGCATAATTGCTGTATGCGGCTACCCCGGCAGCCTTGAGCGCATCGAAAAGGGTCGCTCCCCAAGATTCCGTGAGCTGCCCGATGGCGCCGTCACATCGTCTGCCGATGGCTGACTTGATGGTTTCGGCGTCCAGAACCGCCGTGCTGCGGCAGACCTCGACGCGGCAATCGGCAGCGGTGAGAATGTCAAGCCATCGCCGGCCGGGGAGCGATTTGGTGACGATGACGCGAAAGGCTCCGTCGGGATGATGAATCTGCCACGGGTCGTTGTTCAACGTTTCTCCTCCATTGACTCAATCTCTAAGCCCCATGTCACCGAATCGATACTGCACCAGCGTGCAGGCGGCCAGCGTTGCAGTTTCGGCCCTTAAGATACGCGGGCCCATACCGGTGGTGAGAAATCCATGCGCATGCGCCCGTTGGATTTCGCCAGGGTCGAACCCGCCCTCCGGACCCACCGCAACCGTTATTTTTTTCGGCTTTTGCGGGGCGGTCCGCGGGATATCGAACGCCTGCGGTGCGCCTTCCCAGAAAATGATTTTAAGATCGGACTCGGCAGCCATCTCCAGCATGGCGTCAAAATCGTCTGCCGGCGTAATACTGGGAACGTGTCCACGCCGGCACTGCTTGACCGCCTCAATTGCAATCTTCTCCCATCGGCCCAGCCGTGTCCCCATGCCTTTTTTGACCGGCACAGGTACTGATCGCGCCGCATAAAAAGGCATCCAGCAATCGATGCCTAGCTCCGTCAACTGGCGGATCAGGTCGTCCATTTTACGGTCCTTGAGGATGCCCTGAGCCAGGGTGATATGAACGGACGATTCAGACAGGTGCGCAAATGTCTCTTGGATATGAAACAGAACCCGTTTGGGGGAAGCCGACATGATCCGGGCGCGATAGCCGTTCCCGGTGCCGTCGAAGAGCTCCACCGCATCACCGGCAGACAGGCGAAGTACCCGGCAGATGTGGACGGCATCCGATCCGGAAATTTCCGGTTGTGGATGCTGGGCCATTTCCGGTGGCAAATAAAAGCGTCTCAGGGACATGGGATTGCTTTCCGGGTGCCGAATAAAGGGCGTGTCAACGATTCACTCTGATTTCATCATAGCGGTTTACCTGTCAAGGCATTTATGATCGATTGACCTGCCCGCCGTGGCTTGCGACGGGATCGATGATTGTCAATTGTGCCATGGGGCGGGCCAGCGACGGGGCGTTGATCCGCTGTGACGGTCGATCTTCACTGGCATGCCGGATGCTGCCGCCGGATCACTAAACCCTATTATGTCGAATCAATCGTTCAACACTCTGGTCTCGAATAAATTGGCTCTGAGATCGGCTGTAGGAGCGGCTTCCAGCCGCGATAAGTCGGCTTCGGTCGATTTTATTGAACGCAGATATCGGGGTTTTTTCGAATCCGTCAAAGTTGTCGGTGTGACTTCAGGGCAGGGTGGATAGAATCTTCAGGATGTCCTTTCCAAATGCCTTTGCCTGCCAGTTGCGGATGCCCTCGATCAGGCGCAGTCCACGGATATCCGAAGGCTTACGAACCGCAATGGCAGTCATCAGCGCCTTATTGAACAGGAGGGCGGGATCCAGTCCCAAACCGTCGGCCAGCCGATCGCGCCAGGCCTTGATGATCTTGATCCGTTCGGGCACTTTAGCTGACACCGATGGCCGCCGCTTTCGTGGATAGGTGGGCAGGTCCTTTTCGGCAAGGGCGTTGGCTTTTTTTACGATGGCGGACAGAGGTTTGCCGTAAATGCGGATCTGCTTGGCGCTCATGCATCGGGCTGCTTCCATGGCTCGGGGGGTCTCGGTCATTTCAGTGGCGATTTTTAGCAATGCGGTGTTGGAAATGACTTTGAACAGGGGCCGGTCTTTTTTCTCGGCCAGTTCCCGGCGGTATTGCAACAACCCCTCAAGCGCCGCCAGGTTGCGCCGCGGCAGGCGGCCGGCGCCGCGGAACCGGAGGAACAACGGATCGTTGCCGTTTTCCATGGGTCTGACCGCGGACAGGTAATCGCACTCCTCCTTGACCCAGTCCAGTCGGCCTTTTTCCTCCAATTCATCCATGAGCATCCGGGCCAGGGGAATCAGGTGGTAGACGTCGGAGGCGGCGTATTCGATCATACCTTCCGGCAGGGGACGTTGAGACCAGTCTTTTTTCTGGTAGCGTTTGTCCAGTTGAATACCGAACCGGTTGCACACTACCGCTCCGAGGCTGGTTTCCCGTTCGCCCATGAACATGCTGGCCAACTGCGTGTCGAACAGGTTGCTGATCTCGATCGAAAAATCACGATAGAGGGAGCGAACGTCGTAGTCTGAACCGTGAAACACCTTGCAGACCGCCTTATCCTTGAATATAGGGGCCAAGAATGAAAGATCGTCGACTTCAAGGGGATCGATAACCACATTTTCACCGTTACCGGCCATCTGTAGCAGACAGACTTTTTCCTGGTAGTGAAACATGGAGTCCGCTTCAAGATCCACGGCAATTATTTTCTCCTGGCTGATGCGGCTGACAAACTGTTCCAGTCCGGCAGGCGTTCGGATGAAGCGGTAAGACGGATCGGCGACGGTGGCCATATTTTTCTCTTGACCCGGAGAGGGTTTTTCCCTACTTTTCATAAGTTGTTTTTTTATCAATAAATTATTGGGGGGTCGTTGGATACCCGTTGTTGACGTCATGCACAACCTTTTATACGGAAGGCAATTAAAGAATGATACATATCACACTTCCCGATGGAAGTCGAAAGCCCTTTGACGATTTTCCCACGGGACTGGCTGTGGCCAATAGCATCTCCGAGGGCTTGGCGCGGGATTGCGTGGCCATGGAAATAGAAGGCATCCTGGTGGACCTGAACCGGACCATTGAACAAGATGCCGCTGTCCGGCTGATCACCACCCGGGATCCTGAAGCACTGGAAATCATGCGCCACAGTGCCGCCCACGTCATGGCCCAGGCAGTGGTGAACCTGTACCCCGATGCCAAGCTTACCATCGGGCCGGTGGTGGAGGATGGTTTCTATTACGACATCGATATGGAGCCGCTCTCCGAAGAAGCCTTCCCCACGATCGAAGCGGAAATGAACCGCATCATCAAAGCCAAGATTCCCGTCGAACGCCATGAAATATCAAAAGCCGATGCCCTGGAATTTTACAAGGAGGAACCCTACAAGACAGAAATGATTTCCGATCTGGCCGACGGCACCATCTCCTTTTACCGGCAAGGCGCGTTTACCGACCTGTGCCGGGGGCCGCACGTGCCGCACACCGGGTTTGTGCGGGCGGTCAAATTGATGCGGGTCTCCGGTGCCTATTGGCGAGCGGATCAATCCAAGGCCCAGCTTCAGCGGATCTACGGCACCGCCTTTTTCGATAAGAAGCAGCTCAAGGCGTATCTCAACTTCCTCGAAGAGGCTAAAAAACGCAACCACCGCAAGATCGGCGCAGCCATGGATCTGTTCAGCTTTCATGACGATGCGCCGGGTATGCCTTTCTTCCATCCCAAGGGCATGGATGTGTGGAACGCCCTGCTGGACTTCTGGCG
>JAGTUY010000469.1 GCA_018224455.1 Desulfosarcina sp. | reverse complement strand
GTATTGAAATCCCCGGTGAAGCCCCAGCAATGCCGGCAGCAATGCTACGGCCCTGGCTGCCTCCGCGCCCTGCATGGACTTTTGAAGGCCGAGTCCGATCATGAACGCCGCCGGCCGATGGGTCATCAACAACTCGGCGATCTGTGCGACGACATGCCCGGGAACACCGGTTACCTGTTCGACCCGCTGCGGTGTCCAGCCCATGGCCGTTTCAGCATATGCCGGAAAGCCCGTGGTCCATTTGCCGATGAACCCCAGGTCGGCACCCTCCTTCTCGATCAGGTACCGGGCAATGCCGTAACACAGGGCGACATCGCTGCCGGGCCGGGGTTGGACCCAGATGTCGGCCGCCTCGGCTGTAGGGCTTCGGCGCGGATCGACACTGACGAGAATGGCCCCCCGATCTTTCCTGGCCTGTCGGGCCATGGCCCATATGTGAGATGCGCTGACCTTGGCATTGTTGCCCCAGAACAGGATGACCGTCGACGCGGCCATGTCCGTCAATTGCAGACCGTAACTCAGCCCGTAATGCAGGCCGATGCCGGTGTGCCCGGAACTGCTGCAAAGGGCATAATCGGTGGTTGTCGCCCCCAGGGCGGACCAGAGCCGCTTGGCGAAATGCCAGGCCAGAAACCCGGTGTTTCCCGCGTAGTCGTATAGCAACAAGGATTGCCTGCCATGGATGTCGGTGACGGCTTGAATCCGGTCTGCAACCCGAGACAGGGCAGCGTCCCAGGAGACACGAGAAAAGGGTCTCGAACCACCGGTGTCCGATTTCACATGAGGGTAAAGCACCCGGTCTTTGCTGTATACGCGCCGGGGGTCGCCGTTGCCCCTCGGGCAGAGGAATCCCCGGGTTACCGGGTTCAAGGTGCTTCCCCGGGCCGCGATGATTTTCCCCCGATCTACGGTGACATCCATGAAACAGGTGTCCGGGCAGTCACGGTGGCATACGGTTTTGATGGTTTTCAATCGGATTGCCTTTCTGCAGGCAGGTCCAGATACAGTTATCTGCACATGGTATAAGCCAAGGATGTACTGACAGCGGACAGAATCAGGATCAGCCCCCACTCCTTGACGCCCATGACGGCGTTCACATCCGCCAAACCCGCACGCTGCGCTGGGGTGTCGCCTGAATCGACGTTGGTGTTTATGGATTTCATCAATAGCATGGCGCTTTATGGTTTCGGGTGGAATGGTTCAGGCCCCTTATACCGGTTTCATCATCGCTCTTTATTCATCCGTTCCAGGATCTCCTTCTCCCCTTCCCGTTTCAAGCGCTGAACCTCATCGAGAATGTTGCCGTCCAAGGGCTCTGGCTGGTGGGTCTCCACGATCTTGCGCACCTCGTCGCGGACGCGATCCTCCATGGTGGGCCCTCCAGCCGCCTGCCAGGTGGCGATGGGCTGCCGGTTCAGCAACCTGGCCTGCCACAACTCCTTGCGCAGATGAGCCACCGTGTGCCGCTGGGCCAGGAAATTGCCGCCGGGCCCCACGGCGTCGATAACGTCGCGGGCCAGGGTGTCTGCATTCACGGTGATGCCCGCGACGAATCGTTTGGTCATACCGATGATTTCGTTGCCCATGACCAGCTGCTCGCAGGAACAGGCCATGCCGCTGGCCATGTAGCCCACGTCGTGGATCAGGTTCAAACCCGCCAGTGCCTGGCTGAAAATAGCGAAGGTGCTCTCGATGCCGGCCTGGGCATCCAGGCGTTTGGCATCGGTGGCGCCGGCCAGGCCCCATGTGGGCAGGCCAAATGACTGCGCCACCTGGGCCTGAGCGGCCAATCCCAGGCTCCCTTCGGGCGCACCGAATGCCATCAGGGCGGTGGCCATGTCCAAGATGCCGACGTTGCCGCTCATGCACACCGGGCAGCCGGGGTTGCGCAACTGGGCCAGGACGATATGGATCAGGGATTCGGCGGTGATCTGGACCACGGTGCCGGCCAGGGTCATGGGTGACGTGGCACCGGGCTGGGCGGTGGCACCGGGCACCTGGGGCATGTACCGGTCAGCCGCGATAAAGATGCGCTCCACCACCTCTTGAGGAAAAACAAACGGTGAGATTGCCTCCGGATAGAGCAGCACGAATGGGCGCTCTCTCAGCCGATCGGCACCACCAGCCACCGCAGCTGCCATTTCAAAAACATAGTCGCATCCCAAAGGGGTGTATCCGATGAATACCATGGGCTTGATCGTGTTGGTGACCACCGCTTCAAACTCGTACAGGTCGGCCACCGTTCCATTGACGTCCTGGGAAGAACCCATGGGCATGACGAAGTCGATATTGGGCAGGGCGTCGGCTACTTTGGCGCCGATGGCGATATCTTCGACCCGCGTTTCGTGGTATTCGCCGGTGAGGGCATCCTTGGTATTGGGGCTGGCCGTCGAGGTGCTGTAGTGGCTTTTGCGTCCCTCCACCTCCATGGTCCGTTGGCCGCAGCGGTCATAAATGGTCCACCCTTTGGGGACGGTCGTCAGGCAGCCTTCGACAATATAGCGGGGAATCTTCACCCGTTCATCCTTGACGATGGCACCGGTGCCGGCCAGCATCCGCCGGGCACCCGCATGAAGGCATTTGAACCCCGATTTTTCGATCACTTCGAAAGCGGCCTGGCGGATTTCCCAGACCTGGTCATCGGTCAGGACACGCATCTCAACGCTGCGGATTTGGGTTTGTGAGGTTTGAATCACTGGTTGCCTCCATGGTAACGTGGTCCTGCTTTATATACACCTGCCAATCAACTTTCCAACCTTCGGATGGCATATGAAATCGCCTTGGGCTTCCTGTGAGAGTGGCCTTTTGTCGCGATGGAACCCTGATCGGTGTTCAGTATCGCGGCTGGAAGCCGCTCCTACAGGGGGCTCGACAGGTGCCGTAATTATTCGAAACCGCTGACCAATGACGCGATGGCGCCGGCCATCGTCCGGTCCATGGGCGTTGCTGTGTAGGTTTTCAGAATCTGGTTCAATTGCTCATGGCCGCGTGGTAGATTTTTTGCCTGTCCGTTTCCGATAGAAAGGTCAGCGTGGGAGAGAAGGCATTGGGTTCCGGGTTCATGGTCTTCTTCCTTTTCGTTTGGCCGCAGCAATCGTGCCGTTTGAATGGTTCAGAGAGCGCAAGCAGCGAGTTCGATACCCAGTGCTGTCAGCGTTTCCTTCAAGGGGCGTCCGTTTTCGTCCCAGCCCATGGCCGTGTAGAATTCGCGAAGCATCTGGGTCATGATTGACTGCGTCAACACCGTATCGCCATCGATAAAAAACATGTCGGGGAGCCGGTCTTCATCCATATCCGGGGCATGCTTGAGATTGAACAGGCGCTCCATGGCCGCGATCCGATCCCCGATGTGAAAGAGATCATCGGCGGTAAGAGACCGCCCGGTAATCGCCGATGCGAGCACCGCTTCATTTTCCAGGTCAAACGCGCCCAGCAGCGACAGGGTGGGTACTTTGCACAGCCCCAGGCTGTCCACGATAATGTTCACTATAACCGCACGGCGCAACAGCCGACCCTTACCCGACGGCCGTTTGGTGTCCACCGCTTCGGCAGATCCGAATGCATCGGCCCCCTTTTGCGCCGTCCAGCGATGTTCCAATGAGGAATACACATTGTTGTAGTCGCCCCCCCGGCTGGATATGGCATACCCCAGCGCGCTGCCCAATATGCCCGCCGGGTGGTAGGCGGTCAGTTCCAGCCCTTTCACATGGGCGGCGTAGCGGTGGGCACCCTTGCGGATGGTTTCCGCAGCCCGCTTGACCCCCTGAGCCAGAATCCGCCCCAGCCCCTCGCCGGCGGCCATCTGACCGATCAGGGTTTCCATAACCCCGGCATCTCCCCAATTCAGAGACATCCCACCGGTGTCGGCCGTATC
>JAGTUY010000468.1 GCA_018224455.1 Desulfosarcina sp. | reverse complement strand
ATCCGTCGGCGCATATCGGGATATGTGGCGGCGGATGTAACGCCGGTGACGGGCCAACAGACAAGCAAGATGGGGAATTATTTCTTTCCGAGGCCCTTAGTGTCCATCACTTCCATTCGTTGCACACAAGCCGGCACCCGTTGCCGGCTTGTGTGCGTTCGAGCGGATGGGCCTCTCAATCCACTGAAAGCAAGCGAGTACGCCATGATCGGCACCATAGTGAATGCAGCGGCAATAACGGCAGGCGGCGTGGTTGGCCTGCTCCTTAAAAAAGGCATCAAAGACAGTTATAAAACAACCATCATGCAGGCCATCAGCCTGTCCGTCATTCTCATCGGCGTCCGTTCGGCACTGAATGCAGCGGATCTCCTCGGTGTCATCGTCTGTATGGTCGTCGGATGCCTGTTGGGGGAAGCCATGCAGATCGAAGGCCACATCGAAGCGCTTGGGGCCTACGCCGAAAAGCATATCGGTCGATCGGCGGATGGCAATTTTTCAAGGGGCTTTGTAACGGCGAGCCTGGTTTTCTGTGTAGGGTCCATGGCCATCGTGGGATCACTGGAGAGCGGGCTGGCGGGCAACCATGAGACCCTGTTTGCCAAGTCCCTGCTGGACGGCATCACCTCGGTCGTCTTCGCTTCCACCTTCGGCAGCGGGGTGATCTTCTCCGCCGCACCGGTACTGTTCTATCAGGGTGCCATCACCCTGGGGGCATCACTGCTCAAGCCATACCTGACTGCCGGAGTGATCGCCCAGATGTCCGGGGTGGGCGGGCTGCTGATTGCCGCCATCGGTATCAACATGCTCCAGCTAACCCACATCAAGGTCGGCAACATGCTCCCGGCCATTTTCCTGCCACTGCTCTATTATATGGTGAGGGGTTAAATAAAAATCCCCCCGTCATCAGACGGGGGGATTATGATTAACAGGCGGGCTCAGAACGGTGTCGTCGCCTCATTCCTTCGGATGGCATCCGACGCAGCCGACAGGACCGGTGACAGGCAGCTTCCCATCGATGGGCGCCATACTCCTTGCCATCTGCTCGATTTCCTTCTGCATGGTCTTGTGGCAGCCGATGCATTGATTGTGGTAGGCGTTTTTGTAATATCGAAACGCCTGATCCTTGTCGATGGACTTGGACCCTTCTAGTCTGGGCAGGGTATCGAGATCGTGGCAACCGGCAGTCATGCAGCCGACGATGGGCTCAGTACCCTTCCAGGTGTGGTGGCAGTTGTTGCAGGCAAGAATCAGATGGCGACCATGCTGGAAATCCACGGCGGCTCGCTTGTCCTCCACCGTATCCGGCGGTTCCAGGGTGATGGTCCCCAAGGGGACACACATCTCTTCATCCCCGGCAATAGCGACCCCCAACGAGACACAGGCGACAATACCGATGAGCAACACCACCCCCACAAACGCCACCACAAACGATTGGCTACGCATACGCTTCCCCCTCTTCAATTCTTGGCTTGGGCTTTGATCATATAAAAAACGAAGCAGATATAAACCCAAATGGAAAATTTTTCAAGGATAATTGCCGACCCCTGCACCGATCCGCGTGTCCTTGCCTGCTGCTCCGGCGGCAGGCCGCTGGTAATGGTCGGCAATTGCCCCCCGTTTATCTTCGCACGGCACGGACAGCGCCGCAACTTTCCTCGGTTTTCGAACTCCTTGTGAACACGGTTTCCGGCTGCGATGTAACCACATCCACCACCCGGTGATATCCCCTGACGAAGGTTTCAGACGTCCAGTACCAAGCGGCACCGCTGGCGGGAAAAAAGGGACTGTTTTTATAGAGCGTGGCCAGTTCGCCGGCCGTGGGAAGACGCCAGTCCGCATGGCCGCCGGTGGTCAATTCCTGAACATATGCTTTGGCCGTTGCATAAGGAATGCAGGTATCGAGATCCAAGTGAGAATCCAGCAGGCACCAGGTGAGCCCGGTGACCTTGTCAGAAATCGTACCGTCCCGGTGGTCGACGAATCGGCTCGCCAGGGGACGCAGTTGCCTGGCCACCTGATCCCGGAGCCGCTGAATCCGCCGGGCCGCTTTGACCCGTATAGCCTGCTCAGCCTGCTGCCGGGCCAACATCTCCTGATTCGCCGCTTCAGCCCGCTGGACACGAATGGCATCCTGAAGTTCAGGGTCGAGCTGGGCTCTCATGTTGCTGGCAAGCCTGGCATACGGCCCCGACGCATGGTTCTCCATGTACATGTCCAAGCGCTTGACCCGGCTGACAATGTCGTTGGCCGGGTTGGTGGCGTACGCCGCCGTTTTTTCCCAGGCCTTCTGCCTGCCAAGATTGGTATTCAAGGCATTGATGCGCTCAGCGATGGTCTCTTTTTGAGTGGTGTCCGGCCGTTTTTCGAGATAGTCGAGATAGATCTTTCTGGCCATGGCATAGTCATCAGCCACGAGGGACGACGTCGCTGTCAGCTCCTTGACCTCCTTTTTATCTTGAAGCATGGTGCGCAGGATCCTGACCTTTTCCACCCAAACCCCATTGGTGAAAGTCGATAGAAACTGATCGCATTGGGCAATGCAGTCGTCCCACTTTTCCTGAGCATCGCAAGTGGCCGTCTGCTTCTCGATGATCCCGTGGTATTCTTGAGCCAGATCGGTGATCATCCGCTCCACGGCCCTCCGTTCCGAACCTTCCGGAAACTGCTCTAAATATTCACGATAGGCGGCGTGACGCTCCATAAAATCAGTGGTGGCAACCTTTTTGAGATCTTCGAAATAGGCGGTCCCCAGCAGATTCCGGATACCGCCAATGGCTTCATTGATCTGTTTGGCATAGGGGCTTTGGGGGAATTTTTTAAGAAAGGCGGTATACAGAGAAAGGGCTTTTTTCTCGTAATTCTCGTCAATCGTAAGGCCATTGACATCCAGAATGGTTTTTTCATAGTCCCGCTTTTCAATTTCGGCATTGGCTTCTTCCAGGCGGGCCTCCAGTTCAGACCGGTGGGCATCCTCAGGGTGCGCTTTGAGGTATTGCATCAGCATGACGATCTGGGCATCAAGCGCTTTGGTGACCGCAAGGTCCGCAATCAATTGATCGTACCGGCGATTGATCTGTCTATTTTTGAGCAGCCACCCGCCGATGGTCACGACAATGGCAAAGAGCACCACCACCCCCAAAACGATCAGCAGCTTGCTGGTCCTTGCCATTTGAGCCTGCTTGCCCACGGAATGATCGGTACTTTTTTCAAAGGGCACGGCCACCATCGGTTTTGGGGTTTTCTGTATGTCCGCTAATTCAGATAGTTCCAGGTATTCCATCGATTCCGGCGGGGGCGGTTGGGACGGTGGGAGCGGTGCTTTTTTGGCGGGCTTCTTCGGAACCGGCGTCGACGCTTTTTTCACGGGCGCTTTCAGCGGTTGGGTTTCTTCAGCCGTTACTGGATGATCCGCCGGCGGGACCTTTTTCGGTTTGGGCGGTGGGGCCGGGGCCTGGCGATCGGACGTTGGTGGCGACGGCCGATCACCGGCCTCATCTTTGATTTTCAGGCTCTCCATCATCACGCTCATGAGTGGATCGTGGATCTCTCTAACCCGGCCGGGATCGGCCGCTTCAATCTGAATGGCGGCGTTGTCCCAGCTGATAATCCGGTAGGCGGCTTCATTGCCGGCCAACTCCTCAACCTGCGCCGCGATAAGGCTGCCGCCATCAAGATGGAGATAGCCTGTGCGGTTGCCGCTGGTCACTTTGAGCGTATAGGTGGCGCCCTCCATTTCCGACATCTGAAGAAACGAAGGAAGGCTGATGCCGTGGATCTGCCCGCCCACGTCAGTAACGGTTTCAATCTTTTTCTTGCTTAAGAACTTTTGAACCAAAGTTCCCAGCTGTTGGTAATCCCGATCGCTCATGCTGAGTGAACAGAACCCCAAGAGGACTTCAATCTTGCCCGCGTCCTGCTGCCAGGGCCACAGGGCACCATAAAAGGCACCGGTTTTCAGTTTTTTAAGGAAAAGGGCCTGATCCTTGCGGATGCCTCCCAGATATTTCACCGTGGGGTCGAAGCGCAGGGAGACGGGAAGACTTTTGCCGGGGACTTTGGCCGGTTTGCCGAAAAAGGTGGCAAGGACCTCCACCAATTCATCGATGGGGCGACCCATCGAGGTCACCTGATACAGGCTGCGCGGCTCCTCATAGAAGCGGGTACTCATATCCGGCAGATCATCGACGTTTTTGGCCAATGTCAGGAATCCGACCAATACCGCCTCGTTTTTGGCGATGTCCCGGATTTCATTGCTGTCGCCGGTCAACAATTCTTCGATCAGCGGTACCCCCATGGGTTGTCGCGTCCTCTACTTTTCTAAAGGTATCGTACCGATGGCCGGGTATCAAAGAAATACTGTCTCCCGGCCGTTGCCTGTCGAAAAATTGTAACCCAACGACGCCGGATCAGAATGAAAAAGGAAACAATTCCCCGGCGGAGCTATTTTTTTCCAATAATCCATAGCAGATGGTAATGAATCTTGTCAAAGGCAAGATTGACATCCAAAACCCCATCTGATAGCTTTTGCCAATCATGTCATTTCATTCCATCGGGCATTCCGATACGGGT
>JAGTUY010000467.1 GCA_018224455.1 Desulfosarcina sp. | reverse complement strand
GGTGAAAGCGAAATATCCACAGTGCCTGGTGGTCTGCGGCGGGCCGCACGTCCCCGACCGGGCCGGCGACTTTTTTTCGCGATTTCCCCAGGCGGACGTCCTAGTCCACGGGGAAGGGGAGATTCCCTTTGCCCGCCTGCTGGCGGAACTGCTCGAAGATCATCCCGATTTCGAACGCCTGGAGGGAATATCGTTCAACCGCTCCGGCAATACGGTCACCACACCCATGGGGACGCGGCTGGGCAAAGACCTGCCGGTGCCCAGCCCCTACCTTAACGGCAGTTTGGATGCGTTTCTGGGTCAGGAACACGGCAACCGGATCGCGCTGTGGGAGACCAACCGGGGATGTCCCTTTGCCTGCTGTTTCTGCGACTGGGGTGTGCGCACCAAAAACAAGGTCCGCCTGCACGCGCTGGATCGGGTCGCCGAAGAAATCGACACCATGGCCGATAAGGGCGTCGCCGACATCTACATCACCGACGCCAACTTTGGGCTGTTCAAGCGGGATCTTGAGATCGCCCGGCTTCTGGTCGCAGCCCGCCGGCGAACCGGATTCCCGAAGCGGGTCCGGATCCAGTTCGCCAAGACGTCCAACGAGACGGTGTTTGCCATCAGCCGGTTGTTGTTCGAAAACGACATGCTCTGGGGAACGACGTTGTCGATGCAAAGCGTTGATGTGGATGTGCTGGAGGCGGTGGCGCGGCCCCATGTGGACATCGGCTTGTATGCCGACCTGAAAAACCGTTATCAGCGGCACCATATCCCCACCTACACGGAACTGATCCTGGGACTGCCCGAAGAGACCCGTGAATCCTTTGTGGACGGCATCGGTCGGCTGTTGGAAATCGGCATGCATGACGACATCCGGGTATTCGAACTGGCCCTTTTGCCCAACGCGCCCCTCAGCCAGCCCGGCATGCGCGACCGCTACGGCCTTCAGACCCGATTCAAACCCATTCGGATGACCGAGGCAGGTTTTCAAAGAGAGGTGCTGGAATTGGTTTTCGGCACCCGGACGATGCCCTATGCGGACTGGGCCTACTGCCTGCTGTTTGCCGAGATGATTCAGGCCTTGCACAACGGCGCTTTTACGCGGTTTATCGCCATTTACCTGGATCGTGAAGGGCTTTTGTCCTACCGGCGGTTCTATGACGGGCTGCTGGGTCACATGCTGGCCAATGCCAGGGGCATCGGGCGCGCATTCAACCGTCTCAAACAGCTCATCGACGATTACCATGCGGATCCGGACATGCCCCAGGTCAACCGGATCCTCACCCAGCCGGACATGCTGCGGCTGCTGCGGCGGTATCACCCGACCCGCCGGGGCTGGCCGTTGTGGACCTGGTTGTGGCTGTGCATCTGTGAGGACCGGGCAGACTTTTACCAGACGGTGGCCGATTTTCTGGCTTCACGGGGAATCGAACGCGATCCATTGCTGGAAGACCTGCTGCACTACCAGCAGGCGATCATGCTGACACCGGAATACGATCCCGGGCGCGGCAAAGCCGTGGCCTGCCGCTACAACTGGCAGGACTACTTTTTTGAAGCCGCCGATCTCAAAGCGATGGAAACCACCCTCTTTTACAGTGACACCCACATGGGACCCGGCCGTCAATACCCGCTGGTTCCCGATGACCGGCAGGCCTTTGTTGCGGCGGCCCTTGGATACTCCTACCCGTACTCGAAATTCAGGCATTTCTTTCATCAGCCGGAACGCGAGCGGAAAGTCTAAAATCACAAATCCCAAGCACCAAATTCCAAATAAATCCCAAAAAGCCAATTTCGAAATCTCAAACGGGGCGTGACCATGTCGGTTTATTCGTAAGAGCGGCTTCCAGCCGCGATTGATTTAAATGGCCCAGTAAAAAATTGGGTATAAAATTCTTTTCGCAGCAACCACCGAAAGCCCGGCTGAATTTGAACGGTTGACAGCGAAGACTGGCGCTGTGTATTTTGATACGTGTATGTAAAAACTTGGCATGGGTTGTGGAATCGGTGAATGAAGACCACAAAATATTTTGACTATACGAGAATGCGCCCTGACCGTTTGCGCATCCGAGAGGATTGGATAAATTTGGTTATCCAGAAACCTGAAAAAGTTGAAATTCAATCCGATGGCAGAATCAGGAAGTGGGCCAGAATACAGGAAGAGGGGAAATATTTGAGGGTTATTTTGTTAGAGGACGGCGAAACGGTTCACAACGCGTTTTTCGATAGAACCTATAAGAAGAAAGGCTAACAAATGAAAATTAGATATTTTCCCGAGACGGATACAGCCTATATTGAGTTTACTGGTAAAGAGGTTAATGAAACAAAAGAAATAAGCGAGAATATTTACATCGACATCGATGAAAACGGAAACATCGTTGCCATGACAATCGAACATGCTAAGGAAAGCGCCGGGAGCTGGGAATTTTCCTACCAAGAAATGCCACGAAAAACCGCATAAAAAATGTTTTTAATTACCTGATCTACATGTTCAAGATAGTCCTTATGAGGACTATTCATGCGTAGTGAGCGGCTTCCAGCCGCGATTGCCGATTTAATCGATTTTATCCCACAGATCCTGAAGTGCATAAACCGGAACGATCGTCACATCGGTTCTTCGCTGGCCCTCCTGCCCGCCGTAAACGAGACCGCTTCCCCGAGGAATCGAATTCCCAAAAATTTTGCTGAAGTGCCGCAGCCCTTTGAAATAATCTCGGGTGATGGTCATGCTGCTTTTGATTTCGATGGGGAAAAGGTCCGGGCCATTGACCAGCACCAGATCGACCTCATTGCCCTTGCTGTCCCGATAAAAAAAAAGATTGCTCCTTCTGCCTTGATTGAAGCGGTATTTGAGGGCCTCGGCAACCACCAAGTTTTCAAATAGGCTGCCCCTCAAGGGGTCTCTGACCAGTTGCGTTTCATTTTCGATGCCCAGCAAGAAGGTTGCCAGGCCGACATCGTAAAAATAGAGTTTCGGCGACTTGACCAAGCGTTTGGAGATATTCCGGTAGTAAGGCTGCAGTTGAAAAACGATATAGCTCGCTTCAAGCAGGGACAGCCAGTTGCCGGCAGTCGTGTGGGAAACGCCGGTGTCGTTGGCCAGGCTGCTGACATTCAGCAACCCACCGATGCGTCCGGCGCATAGCTGAATGAACCGTTGAAACAGATTTAGATCCTTGATGGCGACGAGCTGCCTCAGGTCCCTTTCAATATAGGTTTGATAATAGTCCCCCAGGGCTTGGGTCGGATTGAGTTGTTTGTCCCACAGGCGGGGATAAAAACCGTGATAAAGCAACCTGTCGATACCCGGTAATACAAAAGCGGTTTGAATCTCGGCCATTGAGAAGGGAAGCAGTTTCACCAGGGCGGTGCGGCCGGCCAGGGACTGGTTGATGGTGTTGCTGACTTCGAACTGCTGACTGCCGGTCAATATAAACAGGCTGTCTCTCTGGTCTTGGTCAACCAGCGGCTGGAGATAGGAAACCAGGTCAGGCGCCCGCTGAATTTCGTCCAAAACGGCGCCGTCCGGATATTGAGCCAGAAACCCCCTCGGGTCGTCCACGGCGAACTGGCGGACATCCGGTGATTCAAGATTAGCATATGGTTTATGGAAAAAAACCTTGCGGCATAGCGTGGTTTTACCGCTCTGGCGCGGCCCTGTAATGGTGACCACCGGATATTTACCGGCCAAATCTTTTAAAACGGTTTCGATTGTCCGCTTGAGTAGTGTCATACGATACTTTTATCTGAAAAAGGTGTAAATTGCAACTACAACTTTAAAATTACACATTTTATATTGCCTGAATGCCCATCGATATCTAATGACCGGCAGGCTTTTGTGTTGATTGCCATCAGGTTTTCCTACACCATTCACCCCTCACTGTTCACGCATACGGCCCCCCAACCGTACCCAGAAACCCAGAAATGCCGTTAAGCTTAATTATAGGTAATTAAACATAGAAATATTTCTTTAATAATTAATTGCAGGCTATTAGTGGTAATAATACCAAATATGACGACGGGTAACGGAGGCGCCCCATGATGTAGTGTCGTTTCCCGCCAAACGGTCGTCTGCGGCCATGATGACCAAGATGGCCAATGCTGTTCACCCAGGTAAAAACGCTTGACAGGCCCAATTGCTGCTGGTAAAAATCTCTTAAATTATTAGGCGTATACATGCACGTTTGTAAGATTATGACGTAAATTCAACGGTTTTACTAAAATTCACCGCTCTTTCAGAACCTGCTTTGAAAGTGGATTTTTTTGTATTTTATAATTTCAGGGTTGTTTTCCTTCGCTGAGGACCTGAAATTTTAAAATAAATACCAACGGAAAGGAGGTGGTTCGAGAGCAGCGCGCAGTACCGGTTAAAATGCAATACAATGACAATTATTAGGTTGCAGTAAATCAGATTACAATCGTTAAGGAGGAAAGACCCAGATGAAAAAACTATTTATCATTTTTGCGATTCTCTGCCTGGCCACTCCGGCCATGGCCGCCGATTGGAACTTTTATGGCAGCGCCCGCTTCGCCACCTTCTGGATCGATGATGATCCCGACGAGGCCGATGTTAGCAGTGACACAGACCTGCAGTGGGCCCAGCAGGGCAACAGCCGTATCGGCGCCAACGTCAAGTTCAACGACGAAATCGGCGGCCGCTTCGAGATGAGCGACTCCTTCGGCAAACGTATGCTCTACGGTACCTACAACTTCGGCGCCGGCAAGCTGCTCATCGGCCAGACCTATGCCCCCAGCGCCATCTTCGCTTCCAACAGCGTCTTCGACGGTGACGGCGACCTGCTGGGCATCGGTGAGTTTTATGAGGGTCGTCTGCCCATGATCCATGTCGGCTTCGGCGGCGGCTTCGAGCTGGCTCTGATCAAGCCTGACGTTGACGGCGTCGGTGACCAGGATCTTGATGTTAACATCCCCAAAATCGAAGCGGCTTACACCTTCAAGACTGACATGTTCAATATGAAAGGTTTCGCCGGCTACCACACCTATGAAATCACACAGGCTGGTGTGAATTACGATGTTGACTCCTACGTTGTTGGCATCGGCGCCGGCATGAACTTCGGCCCGGTTTTTGTCAACCTGGGCGCCCATATCGGTCAGAACCTGGGCAACTACGGCGCCTACCAGCCGTACATTGACCAAGATGCAGGATTCACGGCCACCGATACGCTGGACAATGACGCCTTTGGCTGGCTGGCCGTGGTTGGTTTCAATGTCTCCGAAATGATCACCCTCGAGGCCGGTTACGGTTATGAAGAGGCCGAGTTGGACAACAGCAACAATAAACAAGATGCCCAGCAGATCTACCTGAACGCCACTATCAACATCACCAAGGGTTTCTTCATCGTTCCTGAAATCGGCATGATAACAATTAGTGAGGATGCATCTCCTGAGGAGCCCGAACGTTTCTACGCAGGCGCCAAATGGCAGATCAACTTCTAATCGCCGCCTTGCGGTGGTTTTAGAAGCTTTTCCAAAAACAAAAACCCGGGGCTTTGGCCCCGGGTTTTTTTTTATACCCGCAAGCGGGAGGGTCCAGATACGATAGAAAGATATCGGGGACATCATCGATTTTGGCTAATTGGGAAAAGCCAAGGGGGTAAATTTCAAATCACAAGCACCAAATCCCAAAAAAATTCCAATATCCAAGTTCCAAACCAATGGCCGGCATCAGCTTGTCTGTGTAGTTCATCTCGTTCACCACAGATGGCCATGGTCTTTACTACGGGTAGGAAGAATTCATGCTCAGTTTCCCTACTGATTAGGAGCGGCTTCCAGCCGCGATTCGGTATCGAAATCGGCTAAAGCCCATCGCGACTGGAAGCCTCCCCTGCCCCGGAAAGACAAAGCTCCCGTTGATGCTGTTTCTACTGATGAAAAAGCCAACGCAACCCCCCGAAGCGGCCTACCGACCTGGTTTGAGATTTGAACCGCGATAGCGAGCGCATTCCCCGCTGCTTGCGGCGGGGAGGATTCAATATTGGCATTTATTTGAGATTTGGTGCTTGGAATTTGGAACTTCTTATTAACAGCAGGCAGCTCAAACCGTGCGCCGGGCCAGCGCCCGGCCAAGCCAACATAAACGACCTACACCTGACTGGCGCAGGGCGTTTATGTTTTAACATGGGGGCGGCGTTAGGTCGAACCGGCTACTGAACGTTCAGATCGAAGGCAATGATGCTGCTGACCGCATCCATAAAAGCGACGGCACCCTCTTTGGACACCACGGCGATGACCAGCTCATCCTGGCCGTCATTGTCGAGATCCCCAACCGCGAAATCGCTGACCCGGCCGCTGAAATTCTGGGTTTTCCACTGGGTCGCCAGCCCGAGGCCGTCCCATTGCATGGACTCGACGCGGGCCTTGCTGAAGGAGCGGAAATCCTTGAGCATGTTCCTGGCCAGCTCATCATGCCGGGCCACCATGATCTCGGGCTTGCCGTTCCGGTCGATGTCGGTGGCCCGGATGCGCAGGGGGAAAAACTGCTGGTTCTGATAGCCCCGGTCGGTTTTAGCAAGCGTGAAGTAGGCGGTGTTTCCGCCGGATCGGTCGCCGTCTTCCCAGATCATCTCGCTGCCGCTGCTGTAAACGCGGATGCGGTCCCAGTCCGAATAGGCAATGATGGCACTCTGGCCGGTGCTGGTGATATCAGCGTAGGTCAGGCCCATCAGATTGGCTTTGCCGCCGGTCAAAAGCTGCGTTCCCGGAACGATACGATCGCCCTGCCAGTTCATTTCATGGATGGGGCCGTTGAAAACCGAATCGTCCCCCATCAGCTGCCGCTGGCCTAAAAGCAAGGTCCCCTTGTCGTTGGTTTGGGCAACCCGGTAGTACCAGTTGCTGCCGGCAGATATAACCTTAAATTCCCCGCCGGTATATTCCATGACGAAAGAATCCACGGTCGTGCGGTTGGGCCCCAGGCTGTTGATATAAATTTCAGGGGTTCCATTGCTGTTGATATCACCGACATCCACGCTGAGGTAGGTGCTGGTGCGGGTTTCGGCAATTTCGGAGGATTTGACCAACCGCTGGTTCTCCATGCGGTAGATGGAGACCAGTTTTTCAGAAACCAGAACGACCTCCTGTTGTCCGTCCTGGTCCACGTCGGCGATACCCAGACCGGTGATCAAGGTCCTAAAATTGCGGCTTTTCCAGTAATTGCGGGTATCGGCAGCGGTTCCTGCCGCTGCTGTGGAGACAAAGGCGGGGTTGGGGGCATCGCTCTGACCGGCACCGGGCGCCGGGGATTCACCCTGCACCCCGGACTGCAGCAGCTTTTCCGGGTGCATGCGCGGGTCTTGGAGCGGCGCCGCCGGTTGGACCCCAGCGGCCGGCGCGGTGCCGGCCTGCACTGCCGCCGGCCGCTGGACAACCTCGCGGCCGAATACGGTCGTGTTGATGGTGCTGGCGAACTGGTTGATCTGGGGAATCACCTCGCCCATGCCGCGGGTCTGGGCGAAAAAGGGCACAGGGGCCTGTTGGCCGGTCACATCCACCATCCGGGCGTCGATGCTCACGCTTTCGCCGAATACCGTCAGGCTGCCGAAAAGCACAAAGTCGGCCTGGAGTTTGCCGCCCACCAGCAGCGCCCGGCTCTCCCCATCGATGCCTTCAACCGTTGCCAGGGCGGCCTTGGTTTCATTTTTATTGATCACCTCCACCTTGTCCCGCCAGGCCAACCGGGACCCCAACATGTCCATAATGCCCTCTTGAAGAAAGGTCATGTCTTTTTCGGCGTTGATGGCGAAGGGCAGGATGGCCACCCGGGCAGGGGCGGCGAGGGCGGGGGTTGCGGTAATAGCACACATCAACACAAAGGAAAACAACATCAACAGGTTACGTGGTTTATGGGATTGGGTCTTCAAAGGGATCTCCTGTATTTGATTGGATCAAAAGTTTTTTATTTCTGGATCCCTGCCTTGCGTGGGGATGACAATAAATCTTAGATTTCGACTTTTTACGATTCCATCAAAATTGGGTCTTTTTTGCTGGATGCCTCATTTGACGGACAGGTAAAAAGCCACCAGACATGTCATTCCCGCGAAAGCGGGAATCCATTTATCTACACCATTTGTTGATAAAGGTCATCCCAGTTGGGATTGTTCTGTTCGATTAAATTGATTTTCCACTGGCGATTCCACTTTTTAATCCGTTTTTCTCTGAGAATCGCCTCTTTGACGTCTTGGTACTGTTCGAAATGAACCAAGCGTTTAAGACTATATTGTTTGGTAAATCCTTCGACGGCCTCATTTTTGTGCTGCCAGATTCGTTTGATTAAATTGGATGTGACACCGGTATAGAGCGTTCCATTTCTTTTATTGCAAATGATGTAGATATAATATTGCTTGTCAGACATTGTTCTGGATCCCCACGGGGATGACATTGCTCTTACGATTCAATAAATTTGATGGCCCCGTAGAAGCCCCAGACGTGTCATTCCCGCGCGGGGATCTACAGGCATTTGATAACACTGGATTCCCGCCTACGCGGGAATGACAGGCAAAAGGAAAATTCGACTTTTACGATTTCATTAGCTAATGCTGCATCGATTGCGTTGGGAAGATCGTAACATCTATATGCTTTTTAAAAAGAAAAAAGTCGTTATCGTTGGTTAAGACGGTCATTTTATGACGAACGGCGGTGGCACAAATAAGAAAGTCCGTATTGGAACCTTGGATGCCATTTGAGCGGCAGGTATAAAAAAACCGGGCCGCCAGTTCAAAGTCGTCTGGAGCCTGTTTTAGATCCGGGAACGCTCTCAGTGTATTGCGAAGCTGTCTATACTGCGCCTCTGATTTGATGCCGGACAAAATTTCCTGCCGGATGGCTCCGATCATTTGAACACGCCCGTCAACAATCAATTCATTTAAAACGTCTGTCTCAGCGCCTGCAATTGGGTTGTTTCTGCGCAGAGCGAGAGACCAGATGCAGGTATCGACAATTATTTTCATTATTCAACGTTTCGTTGGGTTTTGTAATCGTAATCAGGGTCGAAATCAATTTTGCCAAACAATTGGATGACTTCCATCTGTTTCCGGCGTTGGATGTACTCTTTCAATGCCTCTGTTACGACGGCTTTTTTTGTTTTCAACCCGCTGATTTTTTTAGCCTCATTGATTAATTGGTCGTCTATGGCAAGGTTGGTAGGCATTTTCTGACTCCTTTTTTACACAAAAACTTACACATAAAGATATGGAAGTCAATAACCATTGTTTATCCCAGCTTCTCCCTCAGTATCTCATTCACGATCTTCGGATTCGCCTTCCCCTTGGTGGCCTTCATGACCTGGCCGACAAAAAAGCCCATCAGCTTTTTCTGGCCGCCGCGATAGCGCTGCACTTCATCAGGGTTGCCGGCGATGACCGCATCGACAATGGGATCGATGGCCGTGGTGTCGGATACCTGGACCAGTCCTTTTTCCTCGACGATGGTTTCAGCCGGCTGGCCGGTGGCGGCCATGGCTTCGAAGACCGTTTTGGCGATTTTGCCGCTGATCACGTCCGCATCCAGCAGCTTCAGCAGGCCGGCCAGGTTTTCGGGAGAGACCGGTGTGCTTTCGATTTCCACACCCGTGGCGTTGAGCAGGCCCAGCAGGTCGCCCATGACCCAGTTGGCCACCGTTTTGGGCTGATCGAATTCAGTCAGGCAGGCTTCGAAATAGTCGGCCAGTTCGCGGCTGCCGGTCAATACCCGGGCATCGGCGGATGGCAGGCCGTAGTCTGCCACATACCGGGCCTGGCGCTCGGCGGGAAGCTCGGGCATCTGCGCGCGCATGCGCGCGATCCAGTCCGGGTCGATCACCAGGGGCAGCAGGTCCGGATCGGGGAAATAGCGGTAATCATGGGCATCTTCCTTGCCGCGCATGGACACCGTCTGCCCCTTGTCCGGCTGCCACAGGCGGGTCTCCTGGACCACCTGGCCGCCGTCGAGAAGGATCTCCTTCTGGCGGGCGATCTCATAATAGATGGCTTTTTCCACGTGCTTGAAAGAGTTGAGGTTTTTGACTTCGGTCCGGGTGCCGAAGACGCTCGACCCCTCGGGCATGATGGAAACGTTGGCGTCGCAGCGGAAGCTGCCCTCCTCCATGTTGCCGTCGCTGATATCCAGGTATCGCAGGATGGAACGGAGCCGGCGCAGGTACTCGCCGGCGGCCTCGGGGCTGCGGATGTCCGGCTCGCTGACGATTTCCATCAGCGGCACGCCGGTTCGGTTCAGGTCGACCCGGCTGACCGGGCGGTCCGGATCGTGGATGAGCTTTCCGGCATCCTCTTCCATGTGAATGCGGGTGATGCCGATACGCAGGGAGCGCCCGTCAATCTCGATGTCCAGGTAACCGTCGGTGGCGATGGGCAGTTCGTATTGGGAGATCTGGTAGCCCTTGGGCAGGTCCGGGTAAAAGTAGTTCTTGCGCGCGAAGCGGCTTTCCGCCTGG